>JAZBPF010000068.1:0-9795 GCA_036351515.1 Pseudomonadales bacterium
CAGAGCGCCGCGAAGGCGTCGGCGCCGTCGCGCAGCGTCCCGTCGGCGTCGCGGACGTGGAAGCGCCGCATGGCGGTGGCGCCGTCGAGATCGGGCGCCACCGCCTCGTCGGGCGCGAAGCCCGAGACGTCGCGGAACTCGACGGGCACGTGCGGCGTCATGCGCCGGTAGACGTCGATCTCGCGCCGGCACAGGGGGCAGGCGCCGTCGTAGTACACACAGAGCGGTGCGGGTTCGTGCTCGCTCATGCTTCGTCTCCCAGTAGCCAGGTGACGGCGGCGTCCCGGTCGGCGAACACGCCGACGTTCTCGCCGCGCTCGCCCGTGTAGGCGCGGAACACCCGCGAGTAGCCGAAGAGCACGACCTCCGGGACCACGAGCGCCGAGCGGTAGTCCGGCGCGCCGTCGAACTCGCTCGCGTTCAGCGATCCGAGGGCGCGCATGCCGTCGGCGGACACGCCCTCCGCGCGCGTCGCGGAGAAGTCGTAGAGCTCGTGCCGGTCGTAGCGGTAGGCGGGATGACGCCAGACGGCGCGGAGGCAGCCCTCGATGGTCTCGTCGCTGGCCGTGCCCTCGAATTCGAAGCGGTTGAAGGCCTCGCCGGGAACCCAGCAGACGCGGAGCCCACCTGCCGTTGCCTCGATGCGGTCGGTCATCCCTGCCTTCCACCTGCGGTGTGCGACGGACGCGGATCGTCGCGGCGGGAGCCCGCCGGCCTTCGGTATCATCGCGCACCGTGACGGGCGAGCGGTGAAGCCCCCGTGAAGAGGCGGCCGGTCGCCCCGGCCCCCGAGGGAGGAGGTTCCATGGCCGCGACGGAGTTCCACGGCGTCTTTCCCTACCTGGTCTCGCCGGTCGACGCCGACGGCGTGGTCCGCCGTGCCGTGCTCGCCCGGCTCTGCGAGGACCTGATCGCCGCGGGCGTGCACGGCCTCGCGCCGCTCGGTTCCACGGGGGAGTTCGCCTACCTCTCCTGGGCGCAGCGCCGGCGGATCGTCGAGGTGGTGCTGGAGGCGGCGGACGGCCGCGTGCCCGTGGTGGCGGGCGTCGCGGCGACCACCATCGCCGATGCCGCCCACCAGACGCGGGAGTTCACGGCCATGGGCTGCGCCGGGATCCTCGCCATCCTCGAGTCCTACTTCCCCCTCGCCGAGGACGCGGTGGAGGACTACTTCCGCGCCGTGGCGGCCGCCACGACGCTGCCCGTGGTGCTCTACACGAATCCGAACTTCCAGCGCTCGGACCTGTCCCTCGCCGTCATCGAGCGCCTCAGCCACGTCGACAACGTGCGCTATCTGAAGGACGCCTCCACGAACACGGGCCGGCTCCTGTCCGTGCTGAACCGGGTGGGGGATCGCCTGGCCGTGTTCGCCGCCTCCGCGCACGTGCCTGCGGCGGTGCTGCTCCTCGGCGGCGTCGGCTGGATGGCGGGCCCCGCCTGCGTGGCGCCGGCGCAGAGCGTCGCCCTCTACGAGGCGGCCCGGGCCGGGGACTGGGCGCGCGCCATGGAACTCCAGCGGCCCCTCTGGGCCCTGAACGAGCTCTTCGCGCGCCAGGGCCTCGCCGCCTGCGTGAAGGGTGCCCTCGCGCTGCAGGGCTACGCCGTCGGCGATCCGGTCCCGCCCCAGCGCCCGCTCTCGCCGGCGCAGCGCGAGGAGCTGCGGGCCGTGCTCGCGTCCCTGGACGCGCTGCCGGCCTGACCCGTCACCCGGTCCGACCCAGGGCCCAGGTGGCGGCGTGCAGCCGCGCCGTCATGGCGCGTCGATCCCCGCTCCGTGCCAGTTCTTCCCAGGGCAGCGGGCGGCCGATGGTCACCCGGCAGGGGCGCGCGAAGCGCCGCCGGGTCTCGCGGAGCAGGAGCGCCAGGCGCAGGGACTGGGAGAAGTGACTGGCGAGGTGGAAGAAGCGGCCGTTCTCGCCGTGGAAGAAGCAGGGCACGACCGTCGCCCGGCTCCGCGCCGCGAGCTTCGCCGTGGTCGTGGACCAGGGCAGGTCCGCGAGGGGCCCGAAGCCGAGGCGCGACCGGGTCGAGATCCCGCCACCGGGGAACAGGAGCAGCGGGACGCCGCGCCCGAGGGCCTCGAGCGCGAGCTGCCGCGAGCGCAGGTTCGTGGCGCGGGCGCGGGGCGTTTCCGTGAAGTCCACGGGCAGGAAGCGGGGGGCGAGCATCCGGTCCTGGCACAGGCGGGCGTGCAGGAGGATGCGGAAGTCGCCGCGCAGCGCGAGGGCGAGGCGACAGAGCACGAGTCCGTCGAGAATCCCGAAGGGGTGGTTCGCGATCAGCAGGAGCGGGCCCTGCGCCGGCAGGGCGGCCAGCGGCGTGCCGTCGACTTCGAGCTCGACGCCCGCCGCGGCGAGGGCGTCCTCGAAGAAGCGGTCGGCGTCGTCTCCTCCGCGGGCGCGCAGTTCCCGGTAGACGCGTTCGAGCGCCCCGCGGCCGCAGGCGCGCTCGAGCGCCGCGAGGCCCAGGCGGCGCGGCCAGGGGTCGTCGGGTTCGACGTAGGAGAGCGCCGGGCGCTCGCGGAGGTAGGGCGCGTGCACCGGGTCGAGGCCCGCGGCTGGAACGGCGGCGTGCATGGGATGCGATGGTCCGTGCGGACCATGTCGGACGCGTGACAGGAGAACCCCCGCGCTTGACCGTCGCGGCGTCCGGGGCGTAAGCAGGGCCTCCCGATCGAGGGTGCAGAGGGAGCAGGCGACATGGCAGCACGCGAGGCGTACATCATCGACGGCGTCCGGTCCCCGCGGGGGCGCGGGAAGCCCGATGGCGGCCTGCACCGGGTCCATCCCCAGCGCGGTCTGGCGCAGGTGCTGAATCACCTCCGCGACCGGGTGGGCTTCGACGCCGCCGAGGTCGAGGACGTGATCATGGGCTGCGCGTCCCAGGTCGGCGACCACGCCATGGACATCGCCCGCATGGCCGTCCTCGACGCCGGCTGGCCCATCTCCGCCCCCGGGGTCACGCTCAACCGCTTCTGCGGGTCCGGCCAGCAGGCCGTGACCTTCGCCGCCATGGGCATCCTCGCCGGACACCAGGACGTGGTGATCGGCGGCGGCGTCGAGTGGATGTCGCGGCGCGCGCCGATCCACGTCGACGGCTTCTCCGCCAACAATCCCCATCTGCACGCGCAGTATCCGCAGGTGCCCCAGGGCATCTCCGCGGACCTCATCGCGACGCTGGAGGGCTTCTCCCGCGAGGACTGCGACGCCTACGCGGTCGAGAGCCAGCGCCGCGCGGCGGAGGCGATGGAGGACGGCCGCTTCGACCGCTCCGTGGTGCCGATCCACCACGACGACGGCAGCCTCGCCCTCGACCGGGACGAGCATCCGCGCCCCGGCACCACCCTCGAGGGCCTCGGGAAGCTCAAGCCCTCCTTCGAGGCGCTCGGCGCCCACGTGGAGGAGGGGAAGGAGAAGAGCTACGACGACTTCTGTCGCGCCGTGTACCCGCAGGTCGGCGCCGTCGACCACGTGCACCACGGCGGCAACTCCTCCGGCGTCGTGGACGGGGCCAGCGCGCTGCTCCTCGCCTCCGGCGACTTCGTGCAGGCGCACGGCCTGAAGCCCCGGGCCCGCGTCGTCATGAGCGCCACCGCCGGCACGGAGCCCGTGATCATGCTCACGGCGCCGGCTCCGGCGGCGAAGCGCTGCCTCGCCAAGGCCGGCATGGCGCCCTCGGACATCGACCTCTGGGAGGTGAACGAGGCCTTCGCCTCCGTGGTGCTGAAGTTCCTGAAGGAACTCGACGTGCCCCGGGACCGCTTCAACGTCAACGGCGGCGCCATCGCCCTCGGCCATCCCATCGGCGCCACCGGCGGTATGCTGATCCAGACCGCCCTCGACGAGCTCGAGCGGCGGGACCTCTCGACGGCCCTGATCGCCATGTGTACGGGCGGCGGCATGGGCACGGCGACGATCATCGAGCGGGTCTGAAGGCCCGGGGAGAGCCGAGATGGCCATCGATCAGCGCGACCTGCAGGAGCTGCCCGACAGCCTGCCCGGCTGGATCCGCGAGCACCTCGAGACCTACGTCGGGAGCGGTGGGACGGAGGGCCACGTGTGGCGCGGCGTGCCGACGCTCCTCCTCAAGACGCGGGGTCGGAAGTCCGGTCGGACGCGGCTCACGCCGCTCATCTACGGCCGCGACGGCATCGACTACGTGATCGTCGCCTCGAAGGGCGGCGCGCCGGAGCACCCCGCCTGGTACCTGAACCTCTCCGACGAACCCGAGGTCGAGGTGCAGGTGGGCACGGAGCAGTTCGTGGCCGAGGCCCGCACCGTGGACGCGGCGGACCACGAGCGCCTCTGGCCGGAG
Source organism: Pseudomonadales bacterium (assembly GCA_036351515.1). Classification (GTDB taxonomy): domain Bacteria; phylum Pseudomonadota; class Gammaproteobacteria; order Pseudomonadales; family Azotimanducaceae; genus JAZBPF01. The sequence goes on from JAZBPF010000068.1 coordinate 4,315, forward strand.
CTGGTGGCGATCTGGCCCGCCTACGAGGACTACCGCGCCGCCACGGACCGCCGCATCCCGATCGTGGCCCTCACGCCCCGGCGCTGAACCACGCGGCCCCGCGGGGGCCACGTGCGCGGCGAGGGGCGGCTTCGCTATATTCCGGCGCTTCCCCAGCGACCGGGAGCCTCGCATGTCGAAGTCGTCGTTCCTGTGCCGCGTCGCCGCCGTGCTGCTCGGGTTCGCCGCCCTCGGTGCCCGTGCCGCGGAGGACGCCGGCGCCTGGCCCTTCCCCGGGGACACGCCGGAGCCGGCCGTGCCCACCCTCGATCTCGCCGGGACGCGTCCCGCGGACGTGATCCGCTTCCTCATGGTCCGCGGTCCCTTCGCGGCGCAGGTCTCCCCGGACGGGAACTGGGTCGCCTACCGCGACTCGGTGACGGGGGAGCCCCAGCTCTGGGTCGTGCCCGCCACCGGCGGCCTGCCGCGCCAGCTCACCTTCGGCCGCTCCGTGACCTTCCATCGCTGGCATCCCGGCGGCGACGCGATCCTCTACGCCACGGACCGGGACGGGAACGAGCGCGAGTCCTACACGCTGATCTCCGTGGACGGCACGCGGGAGACGGAGGTGATCGGCTACCACGACGCCTTCGTGAACTTCGGCGACTTCGCGCCCGCCGGCGACCGGGTGGTGTTCTCCTCCACGGCCCGCAACGGCACGGACTACGACGTCTACGTGGGCGACGTGGCCACCGGCGAGTACGAGCGCGTCTGGGAGGGGCGCTTCGGCAACTACGCCCGCGCCTGGCGTCCGGGCTCGGACGAGGTGATCGTCACCGAGACCCGCGGCGAGGACGCCGACGACGTCCACCTCGTGAACGTGCGCACGGGGGCGCGCGAGACGCTCTTCGCGCCGGAGGTCGCCGCGGCGCACGAGGACTTCCAGTGGCTGCCCGACGGCAGCGGCTTCTACCTGGCCACGAACCAGGACCGGGAGTTCACGGCCCTGGCGCGCTACGACCTCGAGGCCGACGCCCTCGCGTTCGTGGACGAACCCGCCTGGGACGTCGCGGACGTCACGCTCTTCGACGACGGCCGCCATCTCGCGTACACGGTCAACGAGAACGGCTACGACCGCCTCGTGGTGCGCGCGCGGGAGGAAGATCGCCTGCTCGCGCTGCCGGAGCTGCCGCCGGGCACCTACACGCTGACCGGTGCCGCGCACGCGCCGGTGCTCGCGATCGGGGTGAACGGTCCGCGCAACGCCCGGGACCTCTACACCCTCGATCTCCGCACGGGGACCCTGCGCGTGGTCGGACGCACCACCTGGGCGGGCCTCGACCCGGCGACCATGGCCGTGCCGGAGGCCGTCTCCTTCCCCGCCCGGGACGGCGTGACCCTGCACGGGCTCCTGTACCTGCCGGCGGCGCGCGAGGACGAGGCGGTCCCGCCGGTCGTGCTCATGGTCCACGGCGGGCCGAGTGGCCAGGCGCGCCCGGACTTCGACGGGATCCTCCAGTTCCTGGTGCAGCGCGGCGTCGCCGTGCTCGATCTGAACTTCCGCGGCTCCACCGGCTACGGCAAGACCTTCGCGCGCCTCGACGACCAGCGGCTGCGGCCGAACGCGGTGCGGGACCTCGCCGACGCCATGGGCTGGCTCGCCGGGGACGGCCGCGTGGACGCGTCCCGGGCCGCGGTCATGGGCGGCTCCTACGGGGGCTATCTCACGAACGCCGCCGTCGGCACCTTTCCCGACCTGTTCGACGCCGGCGTGTCCTTCGTCGGCGTCTCCGACTGGGTGCGGGCCCTCGAGCAGGCCTCCCCGGCGCTGAAGGCCTCGGACCGGGTCGAGTACGGCGACATCACGGATCCCGACGACCGCGCCTTCTTCCGCGAGCTCTCGCCGATCGCGAAGGTCGACGCGATCCGCACGCCCATGGTCTTCGTGCACGGCGTGAACGATCCGCGCGATCCCGTGACGGAATCGGACCGCATGGTGCGCGCCATCCGCGAGAACGGCGTGGAGGTGGTCTACCTGCGCTGGCCCGACGAGGGCCATGCCGTGCGCAGGCTCGGCAACCGCATCGCGACCTACCGCATCATCGCCGACTTCCTCGTGGACCGGCTGGAGGTGACCCGATGAGCATCCTGCTGCGCGGCCTCGCGCCGCTCCTGCTCCTGCTGACCGCGGTGGGGGCCGACGCCGCGGGCTGGCCCGACGCCCGCTACGACCCGGAGATTCCGACCCTCGAGGCCGTGGTCGGCCATGCCCCCGGGGAGCGCATCACGACGCCGGAGCAGGCCTGGAGCTACCTGCGCGCCCTCGCCGCCGCGGCGCCCGCGCGCACGCGGCTCGTGGAGTACGCGCGCAGCTGGGAGGGGCGGCCCCTCGTCTACCTCCTCGTCGGTTCCCGCGAGCGCATCGCCGCCGTCGACGCCACGAAGGCGGGCATGCAGCGCCTCGCCGACCCCCGGGGCCTCTCCGACGCCGAGGCCGAGCGGCTGATCGCGCGCCTGCCTGCGGTCGTCTGGCTCGCCTACGGCGTGCACGGCAACGAGATCTCGCCCACCGACGCCGCCCTGCTCACGGCCTACCACCTCCTCGCGGCGCAGGACGATCCGCGCGTGGAGCGCATGCGCGCGGAGACCCTCGTCGGCATCGACCCCATGCAGAACCCGGACGGCCGCGCCCGCTTCGTCCACCACTACCGGCAGACCTTCGGCATCGAGCCGGCGCCGGACGCCATCGCCGCGGAGCGTCGCGAGCCCTGGCCGAACGGGCGCACGAACCACTACCTCTTCGACCTGAACCGCGACTGGCTGCCGCTCACGCAGCCCGAGGTGCGCGGGCGCGTGGCGACCTTTCTGGAGTTCCATCCGCTCGTGCACGTGGACCTGCACGAGATGGGCACGGACCGGACCTACTACTTCCCGCCGCCCGCCGACCCCTGGAATCCGCACATCACGGACACGCAGCGGACCATGCTCGACAGCTACGGCCGCACCATCGCCGGCTGGTTCGACCGCTTCGGCTTCGCCTACTTCAATCGCGACGTCTACGACGCCTACTACCCCGGCTACGGCGATTCCTGGCCGGCGTTCCAGGGCAGCGTCGGCATGACCTTCGAGATGGCCTCGGCCCGGGGCCGGGTCGGCATGCGCCGCGACGGCTCCCTCGTCACCTACGACGACGGCGTGCAGCACCACTTCGTCGCCTCGCTGGCGACGATCGAGGCCGCGGCGGAGCATCGCGAGCGCTTCCTCCGCAACTTCCTCGCCTATCGGCGCTCGGCCCTCGCCGGCGAGCACGGTGGCGCCCGCGAGTACCTCCTGCCGCTCACGGGCGATCCCGGCGCCGTCGGCAAGCTGGCATCGCGCCTGGTGGAGCACGGCCTCGAGGTGCGCCGCACCGTGCGCGCGCTGGAGCATTGCGAGACGACGCTGCCGGAAGGCTCCTTCGTGGTCGCCGGCCGGCAGCCCGCCGGACGCATGGTGCGCACCTTCCTCGAGGCCGAGAGCCCCATGGATCCGGCCTTCCTCGCCGAGCAGGAGCGGCGCCGGTCCCTCGGCCTGCGCGCGGAGCTCTACGACGTGCTCGGCTGGTCCCTGCCGAAGCTCTACGGCGTGGAGGTGGTGCCCTGTGACCGGACCCTGGATACGGGCACGGAGCCCTTCGAGGGCCCCTGGGTGCCTCCCTACGCGGCGCCGGCACCGACGGAGGTCGCCTGGCTCGTGCCCTGGGGCACCCGGGCCGCGGGCCGCTTCCTCGCCGGCGCGCAGCGGGCGGGCCTCGAGGTGCGCGGCGCCGACGAGGCCTTCGTCTCCGCCGGGCGCAGCTGGCCGCGGGGAACGCTCATCGTCCGCGTCGCGGATCAGGGCCCCGGCGAGCGCGCCCTGCTGCACGCAGCCGTGAGCGAACTCGCCGCCGCTTCCGGCGCCGAGGTCGTCGCCACGGACACGAGCTGGACCGAGGAAGGCCCGTCCTTCGGCGCGGACGCCGTGCGCAGGCTGCCGGCGCCTCGCGTGGCGCTCGCCTGGGACGAACCGACCTCGGCCTACTCGGCGGGGAACACGCGCTTCGTGCTGGAGCAGCAGTTCGGCTATCCGGTGGTCCCCGTGCGCGTCTCCGACCTCGCGCGGCCCGAGCTCGACCGCTTCGACGTGCTGATCCTGCCGGACGGCGGGGACTACGCGGGGGCGCTCGGCGAGGCCGGCGTGGCGCGCCTGAAGGCCTGGGTGGAGCAGGGCGGCGTGCTCGTCGCCATGAGCGGGGGCATGCGCTTCCTCGCCGACGAGGCCGTCGCGCTGCTGCCCACGGAGCGGGAGCGCCGCGCCGACACGGCGGCGGAAGAGGGGGAGGCGCCGGAGGCGGGCGCGGGCACGGTGCTCGCGGACGTGGGCGCCTACCAGCGGGCGATCCTGCCGGAGGATCCGCCGCCGGATCCGCTCCCGGGCGTGCTGCTCCGGGCCGAGGCGGATCCGGACCACTGGCTCACGGTGGGCGTGGACGCGGTGAACTTCCTGGTCGAGGGCCGGGACGTCTACCGCCCGCTCACGCTCGATGCGGGCTGGAACGCGCTGCGCTTCGCGGGGCGGGAGACGATCGCCGCCGGCGGGCACCTCTGGGCGGAGAACCGGGACCAGTGGGCCTTCAAGCCCGCCGTGGCCGTGGCGGAACACGGCCGTGGCCTCGCGATCGGCTTCGTCGCCGATCCCACTTGGCGCGCGGCCCTCGACGGGGCCGGCGTCGTCTTCCTCAACGCCGTGCTCCGCGCCCCCGGCCACACGGAGCGCGTGCGCTGAAATCCTTGCGACCCTCGTCCCCGATGGGGGACGAGGGTCGCGGGATCAGCGCAGGGCGCGGAAGCAGCTGCGCACCTCCTCCAGCCACGCCTCGGGGCGCTCGAAGGCGGCGAAGTGGCCGCCGCGGGGCTGCTCGGAGAAGTGGATCAGGTTCGTGAAGCGCCGCTCCGCCCAGCGTCGGGACGTGCGGAAGATCTCCTTCGGGAAGATCGTGATGCCGGTGGGCAGGCGCACCGGGTCCATGTTCGGATTGCCGAAGCTCTCCCAGTAGAGCCGCGCCGAGGACCCCGCGGAATCCGTGAGCCAGTAGAGCGTCACGTTGTCGAGGAGCTCGTCGCGCGTGAACACGTGCTCCGGATGGCCGTCGCAGTCGGACCAGGACCAGAACTTCTCGAGGATCCAGGCCGCCTGCCCCGCCGGCGAGTCCGCGAGGCCGTAGGCGAGGGTCTGGGGGCGCGTCGCCTGCTGCTTCGAGTAGCCCGAGTCCCACTGCTGGTAGTGCTGGAGCCCCGCGAGGGCGGACTGCTCCGCCTCCGTGAGGTCGTCCATGGTCGCGGGATCGGGCGCCACGATGGGCATGTTCAGATGGATCCCGGCGCAGCCCCCGAGCTCCTGGACGCCGATCATCGTCGTGACCATGGCCCCCCAGTCGCCGCCCTGGGCCACCCAGCGCTCGTAGCCGAGGCGCCCCATGAGCTG
>JAZBPF010000069.1:0-2988 GCA_036351515.1 Pseudomonadales bacterium
CGGATGGATCGCCCGTCCGGTGCAGCGCTCGGCGGCCTTCACGAGATCGGAGAAGGGCCCCGCGTCCGGGTCGCGGATGCGCGCCTTGCCGGTCTCGTCGTACTCGAAGAGCTCGGGGTTGAGGTTCACGCACTCGTCGCAGGCGGTGCAGGCGCTCGGGTCGATCCACGGGGGCGTGTAGCCCCCGGCCGCCGTCGCCTTCGGGGCCGGGGCTGCCGCGGCGGCCGGCCCTTCGACCGCGGCGGGCGGGGCGTCGCCGGTGAGGTCCAGGAGCTTCGCGGCCAGCTCGCCCGCGAGCTCCCGGCGCAGCCGCTCGCGCAGCTCTGCCTCGCCCGGCGGCTTCGGGCCGCCCTCGCCGGCCAGGGCCCGGAGCATGCGCCAGAAGTCGCGCCGGTCCTCGGTGGCGGCGACGAGCGTGTCGTCCACGGCCAGGCGCAGGCGCGTCCCGTCCGGCGCCGCGCTCCAGATCCACGGCACCTTGCCCTCCCGCGCGTCCGCAGCGAGTTCGAGGTAGTCCGCGAGCGGGACCATGTCCTCGTGCCACGCGTCCGCGGGAACCGTGCGGAAGTGCTTGCGGAAGCGGTTCTCCGTGGCCGCGAAGTCCGCGAAGGTCATGGGCCCCTCGAGGCTCTTCTCGCGCCCGTGCTCCCGGTAGCGGAGCTGCTGCCGCGGCCAGTCCTCGCTCCGCGCGGGATTGCCCGTGAGGTCGAAGCAGGCGGCGGGGTCCGGGCCCCGCGCCGGGTCGTAGCGGAACAGCGGATAGGCCCGGGACTCCACGGCGAGGCGCGCCTGGGCGTAGCCCCGGTCGTCGCCGATGCCGTGCTCCGGCTGGCAGGAGGTGTAGCAGTTGAAGAGCGCCGGGCGCCGCGCCCGGAGGCCCTCGACGAAGCTCTCGATGAGGTGGCTCGGATGGCCGATGGTGCCCTGGGCCACGTACGTGGTGCGGTGTCCCATGGCCACCAGGCCGATCTCCTTGCGGATCTCGTCCTTGCCGCGCTGGGCGGCGCCGAAGGCCGCCATGTCCGAGATCTGCCCGAGGAAGCCCGAGGTGCAGGCCTGGCCGCCGGTGTTCGAGTACACCTGGGTGTCGAGCACCAGCACCTTCAGGGGCTTGCCGGACATCATGGCCCGCGAGAGGTTCTGGAAGCCGATGTCGTACATGGCGCCGTCGCCCCCGACCACGGCCACGGGCGGACAGAGCGCGTACTCCTCGTCCGTGAAGTCCTTCCAGCCGAAGCGCGCGAGTTCGGCCTCGCGACGCGTCGTGTCCTCGCCGGCGAGCTCCGCCTCGGCCAGGCGGATCGTGCGGAAGCCCCGGGCCATCTTCGCCATGTGCGCCTCGAAGACCCCCATGGCGAGGGACGGCGCATCCTGGAAGAGGTGGTTCGCCCAGGGGAACGGGTAGGGGTTCCAGGGCCAGGTCGACCCCCAGACCGACGAGCAGCCCGTGGCGTTGAGCATGCCCATGCGCGCCCGGCCCCGGCCGCCGGGGCCGTCCTCGTAGCGCCAGATGAGGTCCTTCAGCTCGGCCACGAGGCCCGCCGTGCGCTTCAGCCAGGCCCGGTCGATGACCTCGCCGGCGCCGCCGGCCTCGCTCGCCCCGGCGAGGCGCGCCAGCGTGAGGTCGTCGTCGCCGGCGTCCGCGAGACGGCGCAGGAACGCCGTGTCCTCCACGTCGATCTCGTGCACGAGGGCGAGGGCGAGGTGGCGCTCGAGGCGGGCGAGGAGGTCCTTCAGGGCGGCGACGTGGCGCGCCACGCGCGGGCGCATGAGGGCCTCGGTGGTGGCGACGAAGAGCCGGAGCACGGTCTTCTCGGAGCAGCCGAGGCAGGCGCCGTCGCCGGAGACGAAGGCGCCGTAGATCTCCTTGTCGAGGAGCAGGTGGTCGAGGACGCCGATGGCCTGCTCGAGGTCCTCGAGGTGCCGGTGGCGTTCCGGCGTCGTCGGCAGGGCGCGCCAGAAGTCCTTGCCGGCGCGGAGCGTCGCCACCGACTCCCGGGTCTGCGTGACCTCGCGCAGGGCGTCGTCCTCGCACACGGCGATGCATTCGCCGCAGCCCTTGCAGGTGTCCGGGTCCACGGTGATCGACAGCAGGCCCCCGGTGCCCGGCGCGTCGCCCTCGGGCAGGTCCCAGAACGCGCGCGTGAGGGAGAAGCGGTAGGGCTCGAGGGCCTCCGTGAGCCGGTCGAGTTCCGTGGCGAGGCGCGTGCGGGCCTCGCCCGCGAGCGGGCTCTCGGCGAGGGTCGCGGCGATCGCGTCGGCGAACAGGCCCGTGGTGTCGCGCGGGGGCTCCAGCTCGGCGCAGGCGGCACGGAGCTTCGCGGCGATGGTGCCGAGGACCCGCGGCGCCTCGCCCACGGGGCCGTGCCGGCGGACGACCTCGCCGAGGGCCGTCTGCAGCACCTGCTCCACGTCGTTCACGAGCACCGGCAGCGCCGTGTCGGGGCAGACGGTCCAGCACTTGCCGCAGGCCGTGCAGTGCTCGGGGAGCCACTGCGGATGGTGCGTGCGGATCCCGGTCATGTCCCGGGCGAGCGCCGTGGTCGGGGGCAGGGTGCTGAGGGCGAGGAAGGGGTCGGCGAGCCCGTCGCTGCCGGCGCCCCGGGCGTAGCGGCTGCCGGTGCGCGCCCAGAAGCCGTGCACGTCCGTCGCCGGCACGTGGCTGCGCGGCAGCTCGCGGATGCGGATCGGCACCGCGTCGCCGCCGGCGACCCGGGCCTGCGCCTCGCCCGCGGCGAGGTCCGTGAGCTCGCGCACCTCGTCGTAGCCGCGGCGGATCACCGCGAGGTTGTCCTCGACGACCCGGGCGCCCTTGTCGCCGAACTTGTGCTGGAGCTGGCGGCGCATGGCCTCCACGAGTCGGGCGAGGTCGAAGCCCTGTTCGGCCATGAGGTCCGTGGCGGCGAAGAAGGCTCCCTGGAAGGCGATGCCCTGCATGCGCAGCTGCAGGTCCGGGTCCGTGGCGACCTCCCGGGCGATGCGGAAGGC
>JAZBPF010000070.1:0-6578 GCA_036351515.1 Pseudomonadales bacterium
GCGCCGCGGACGCATCGTGCGCAGCGACGCGGACCGCCCGGTCACCATCGAGACGCTCATCCCCGAGAGCCTGGAACGCTTCCCCTGGGGCGGGCACATCGGCCTGAAGCAGGTGGACGCCGTCGCCCGCGCCGTGGACGGCGCGCGCTCCACGCTCGTGTTCTGCAACACGCGCTTCCAGGCCGAGGCCTGGTACGACGCCCTGCTCCGCCACCGCCTCGACTGGGTGGACCGCATCGCCCTGCACCACGGCTCCCTCGACCGGGAGCTGCGCGCGCGCGTGGAGACGCTGCTGCGGGACGGGGCCCTGAAGTGCGTCGTGTGCACCTCGAGCCTCGACCTCGGCGTCGACTTCGCACCCGTGGAGCAGGTGGTGCAGGTCGGCGGTCCGAAGGGCGTCGCGCGCCTGCTGCAGCGCGCCGGGCGCAGCGGGCACGGGCCGGGGCGCGTCTCGCGGGTGTACTGCGCGCCGAGCCACGCGCTGGAGCTGCTCGAGTACGCCGCCGCCCGGCGCGCGGTGGCCGCGGGGCGCCTGGAGCCGCGGCGACCGCTCCGGGGCTGCCTCGACGTGCTGGCCCAGCACCTCGCCACGCGCGTGCTCGGCGAGCCCGCGGACCGCGCCACGCTCCTCGCGGAGGTGCGCGACACCCACGCCTTCGCCGAGCTGTCCGAGGAACACTTCACCTGGGCCGTGGACTTCCTGCTCCGGGGCGGACCGGCGCTGCACGCCTATCCGGAGTACCGGCGCCTCGAGGAGGACGCGGAGGGCCGGCTGCGCGTGGCGACGCCGGGGCACGCACGGCGCCATCGTATGAGCGTGGGGACCATCACCGCCGACGCGGCGGTGCAGGTGCAGTGGCTCGGCGGCGGGCGCGTCGGCCAGGTGGAGGAGTCCTTCGTCGCACGCCTGACCCCGGGGGACCGCTTCATGTTCGCCGGGCGCGTGCTCGAGCTCGTGCGCGTGAAGGACATGACCGCCTTCGTCCGCCGCGCGAGCGGGACGAAGCGCGCGATTCCGCGCTGGGCCGGCGGCCGCCTGCCCCTGTCGAGCGAACTGGCCGACGGCGTGCTCGCGCTCTGCGAGGCCTTCGCCGCGGGCCACCGGGACGAGCCGGAGCTCCGGGCGCTCGAACCGCTGCTCACGGTGCAGCGCGACTGGTCCGCGCTCCCGGCGAGGGACGCACTCCTCGCGGAGCAGCTCGAGACGCGGGAGGGCCATCACCTCTTCCTCTATCCCTTCGCGGGAAGGCTCGTGCACGAGGGCCTCGCCGCCCTCGTCGCCTGGCGCATCGGCCAGCGCCGCCCCGCCACCTTCACGACGGCGGTGAACGACTACGGCTTCGAGCTGCTCACGGCTGATCCCCTGGACGCCGACGAGGCGCTCCTGCGGGACGCCCTGCGACCGGACGGGCTCGCCGAGGACGTGCTCGCCTGCATGAACGCCGGCGAGCTCGCGCGGCGGCGCTTCCGGGAGATCGCCCGCATCGCGGGGCTCGTGTTCCAGGGCCATCCCGGGGCCGGCAAGAGCGCGCGCCAGCTCCAGGCCTCCTCGGGGCTCGTCTACGACGTCCTCGAGCGTCACGACCGGGAGAACCGGCTCCTCGAGCAGGCGCGGCGCGAGGTGCTCGAGCAGGAACTCGAGGCGGCGCGCCTGACGGCCACGCTGGAGCGCGCCGCCACCCAGCGGCTCGTCCTGACGCGACCCGCACGCCTCACGCCCCTCGCCTTCCCCCTCTGGGTCGACCGGATCCAGACCCGCCTGTCCACGGAGCGCTGGCAGGACCGCGTCGCACGGATGCTCGGCACGCTGGAAAGGGCGGCGTCGTGACCGGATCCACGCTGACGATCGACGTCGGGGGCGAGCCGGTGCTGCTGGACGGCGACCGGGCCCTCGTCTGGGACGGGTACGTCCTCGTGGCCGACGTGCACCTCGACAAGGCCGCCACCTTCCAGCGCGCCGGCATCGCGGTCCCCCTCGGGGACGAGGGGAACGATCTCGCGCGCCTGGCGGCGCTGGCGGCGCGCCACGGCGCCCGGGAGATCGTCGTGCTCGGGGACCTCGTGCACGCGCCGCCGCGCCCGGGCGGGCCGACGGAACGGGCGCTCCTCGCCTGGCAGGCCGCGCATCCGGGACTCCGCCTGTCCGTGGTCCTCGGCAACCACGACCGCGACGCGGCCCGACGCCTCGCCCACTGGCCCGTGCGCTGGTGGCCCGAGGAGACGGCGCTGGGACCCTTCCGGCTCCGCCACGCGCCGGACGGACGCAGGGATGCCCGCCCGGCACTCGCCGGGCACGTGCATCCGGTGGTCCGCCTGCGGGGCCGGCGCGACGCGCTGCGCCTGCCCGTGTTCTGGCAGCATCCGGGCGGCCTGGTCCTGCCCGCCTTCGGCGCCTTCACCGGCGGTCATCGCATCGACCCGGGCCCGGCGGATCGCCTCGTCGCGGTCCTGGACGGCCAGCTCCTGCCGCTCGACGGGCCTCGTCCGGCGGCCGCCTCCCGGGGCTGACCCCGGCTTCCGGACGTTGCCAGCGACCACCGGTTCCGCTATCGAAGGGTGGGAACGGGCGCAGGGACGCACGCGCCCCCGGGACGAGGGACCGTCATGCCGCTGGCCATCGCACTGCTCGCCGTCGTCGCCGTCCTCGCCTGGTTCCTGTGGCGCGGGGACACCCGACCCGCGCGCAGCGAGCCCGCCGCGCCCCCGGACGATCTCCACGTCGATTCCCTCCGGACCGTGGAGGACGCGCTTCCCTCCGTCGACGAGGACGACGCGATCGCCGCCATCGTGCTCCTGCGGAGCACCGCGGGTCTCGACCTGGAAGCCATCCGCCGCCGCATGGCCGAACGCTGGCCGGCGCTGGCGCCGATCGAGGCCCGCCCGGACCCGGAGCACGACGGCCGACGATGGCTGCGGACCTCGACGGCAGAACTCGCCTTCGAGCTCTGCCGCCCCCTGCCCGAGGGCGAACGTCTCGCCCGGGCCTGCGCCCCGAATCCCGCCTGGCCGAAGGCCGACACGCTCGTGCGCGACGTCGTGGCGACGGTGGTCGTGACGGCGCGCACGGACCGGGGTGGCCTCGGTCGGGCGACGGACCTCACCCAGGCCGTCATGGCCCTCCTCCACGGCTGCCGCGACGCCCCCGGCGTGCTCTGGGTCCCGGCCGCACAGCTGATCCCGCGGCGCGCCTTCCTCGACCGGAAGTCCGGCGACGACGGGCTGCGGCACCTGTTCCGGGTGTGGGTCTCGGCGCGCACGCTGCGGGACGAGGACGGCCGCGTGATCGGCTGGACCCAGGGGCTCTCGGCCCTCGGCTTCGTGGACCTCGAGGCGCACGACGCGCCGGAATCCCCGAAGGCGCTCCGGGATCGGCTGGTCTCCCTCGCCGACCATTCGGTCACGAGCTGCCGGCCCTTCCTCAACGGCGACACCACCGGCGTCGACGGCCAGGAGCGGATCCGCCTCGACCGCAAGCCTTCGGAGACCGTGAACCGCGGCTGGGTGTTCCATCTGCGCTACCTGCAGCCCTCGGCCCGGAGCGACTGGCACTGAAGCACGAGGTACGCTCGGGGCCGGCACAGCGGACCCTGGGGAGGGAACCATGGCCTACGTAGAAGACCGGACCGTCCACGACGCGGACGCGCACGTGATGGAGCTTCCGGGCAGGATCCTGGAGTACCTGCCCGCGACCCACCATGCGGCGTTCCGCGAACGCGCGAACAAGACCACGGAGCTGGCCGCCTGGGCCCGGCGGGCGCGAGAGCAGCACGACGAGCCGGACTTCCGGAACGGCGCCGAGACGGAGCTGCTCACCCGCAAGAACCACCTCGCCCTCGGCGCCTTCCGCCGCGAGGACCGCAGTCGCGCCCTCGATCTGCTCGGCTTCGCCAGCCAGCTCGTCTTCACGACGGAGGCGCTCGGAAACTACGGCCTCGACGACGGCGACGAACGCACCCTCGCGCTCGAGGCGGCCCGGGCCCACAACCGCATGATGGCGGACTTCTGTGCGCTCGACCGGCGCCTGCTGCCGACCGGCTACGTCCCGCTCATCGACTTCGACGCCGCGCCCCGCATCGCCCGGGAAGCGATCGAACTCGGCTGCGCGGGGCTCGTGATCCCCTCGGCCTGCCCGCGCGGGCACTCGCCGAGCCACGTCGAACTGGATCCGCTCTGGGCGACCGCCCAGGAGGCGGGCGTGCCGATCCTCTTCCACGTGGGCGGCGAGACGAAGATGGATCCCGCCTACTTCGAGAACGGCCTGCCGCGGGTGAAGGACTTCCACGGCGGGGACGAGAACTTCACGGGCCTGTCCTTCATGGCGATCCCGCTCGCCCTCTGGCAGACCATGACCGCCCTCGTCTTCGACGGGGTGCTCGACCGTTTCCCCCGCCTGAAATTCGGCGCCATCGAGCTCGGCGCGTCCTGGCTGCCGAGCTGGCTGCGCTTCATGGATTCCGGTTTCGAGGCCTTCCGCAAGGGCGAGGAGCGGCTGCAGCGCCTGTCCGCGCGGCCGAGCGAACTCGCCCGGCGCCAGCTGCGGGTGACGCCCTACCCGCACGAGCCGACCGGCTGGATCCTCGAACAGGCGGGCGAGGAGATGCTGCTGTTCTCCTCCGACTACCCGCACGTGGAAGGCGGGCGCAACCCGATCAAGCGCTTCGAGGATCAGCTCGGCGACGTGCCCGAACGCGTGCGCGCCCGCTTCTACCGCGACAATTTCGTGGACCTGATGGGTCCGGCGCTGCCGCCGGAACTGCGCGACGCGCGGCCGCGAGCGGCCTGAGGGCGGCCGGCGTCAGCGGGAATCGAACCAGAACTCGATCTCCGCCGTGTCCACGGGGAACCGCGCCGCGTGCGGCTCCTCCGGCACGAGGTGGTACCAGTCGCCGGGCCCGTAGCGCTCCACCCGTCCGCCGCGCACGAGTTCGAGTTCACCGGCGGTGATCACGCCCCAGTTCTCCGTCGGATGCGTGTGCTCGGCGATCTCCGTCCCCGCGGGATAGGTCGCGAAGAGCACCTCGCAGCCCTCGGCCCGGAGCCGGTGGGCGTCGAAGGGCCCCTCGAAGGGGGGCAGGCGGCGGATGCCCTCGGGAAAGGCTGCACGGGGCACTTCAGGCGCTCTCCGACGCAGCCGCCCGGGCTGCCTCCTCGGCGCGCACCCGTTGCACCACGGGACGCGCCTCGAAGCGCTCCAGATAGGCCGTGATCGCTGCCGTCCGCTCCACGAGCCCGAAGTTCGTGAGCCAACCGAGGGCCGTGCCCCAGAGGACGTCGACGGCGAGAAACCGTTCACCGAGCAGCCAGGGCCCCGCCGCGAGCTGCCGGTCGACGATCGCGAAGAGCTGCTCCGCATCCCCGTAGGGCGACATCCCGACCGGCGCCGGATCCCGCTTCAGGAAGCGGTCGATGACCGCGGGCTCCACGCAGGCTCCGTAGAGGGCGAACCAGCGGAGCCAGGGGCCCCGGAGCGGATCGTTCACGGCAGGGGCGAGGCCGGCATCCGGGAACCGATCGGCGAGGAACGGGAAGATCGCGGTCTGCTCCGTCACGAGCGCGTCTCCGTCGAGGAGCGCCGGCACTTTCCCCATCGGGTTGATCGCGAGGTACTCCGGGGCGCGCTGCTCCCCGGCCGCCATGTCGAGGATTCGCAGGCGGTAGGAGGCGCCGAGTTCCTCCAGCAGGATCAGGCCGCCCGTCGAACGGGTGTTCACACAGTGGAAGTAGGTGAGGTCCGCCACGAGCATCTCCGGCTACCGTCCACCCGGGACCATGCCCCGCTGCGCACCCCCACGGCAATCGCGTTTCGTCAGGCTCCGGCGTCCCCCATGCGCGCCGTGAAGTCCCAGGACAGGATCCGGTCCGGGACGATGCGCAGGGCCACCTCGCCGTCCGCCCGCGACAGGAGCCAGCGCGCGAGGGAGGAGTCCGTGCCGCCGAGATAGCGCCGGAGCAGCGCCTCCAGCTCGCGACCGCCCTCCGCCGGCAGGCGCTCGACCCGGCCCTGACCGCGCACGCCGCGATAGGGCGGATCGTTCGTGGAGACCTCGAAGGCGACACGGTCGTCCCGCTCGAGACGCCGGGCGACCAGGCTCGTCGCGTGCGTCGCGCACCAGAGCGCGCCGGCGGCGTGGCGGAACCAGAGGGAGACGACGAGGGGGAAGCCGCGCTCGCCGTGGAGCGCGAGGCGCAGCGGGGAGCGCTCGGCCTCGAGGAAGGCGACCACCTCCGCGGCGCTCCAGGGCCCGCGGATCCGCGCGGCGGCGAGGGGCGCGTCGACGTCGATCATGGACTCTCCGAAGCGGGATGCGGGGCCCATGCTAGCCCCGCTGGTCGCCGCCCGTCAGCGGTCCAGCGCCTCGAAGCGCTGGGCTTCACGGTTCTTGCGCACCGCGTCGGGGGCGAACACGGCGCCGTTCATGGCGATCCACACGCCCGCTTCGCGGCAGCGGAGGACCCCCACGGCGAAACCGATGTTGAACACCGCGTCGGAGTCGCGCTGCGTCGCCGGCTGCATGGAGCCCGTGAGCACGACCGTCTTCTCCGGCGCCAGGCCCACCAGGCGCCGCGCCGTGTCGACC
>JAZBPF010000071.1:0-10152 GCA_036351515.1 Pseudomonadales bacterium
CTCAACGCCGGCGCCGACGTGCTCGAGCTCGAGGTGGCCAACAGCGGCGACCGGCCCGTGCAGGTCGGCTCCCACTACCACTTCGCCGAGACCAACCCGGCCCTCGCCTTCGACCGCAGCGCGGCCCGGGGACGGCGCCTGGACATCCCCGCGGGTTCGGCCATGCGCTTCGAACCGGGCCAGACCCGCACCGTCCGTCTCGTGCCCTTCCGCGGTACGCGCACGGTCGTCGGCTTCGATCAGCAGGTGATGGGCCCGCTCGACTGAGCCCCCGTCCGGAGAGGACCTCATGCCCTACCGTATCTCGCGCGCTGCCTACGCCGACATGTACGGCCCCACCACCGGCGACCGGGTCCGCCTCGCGGACACGGAGCTCGTGATCGAGGTCGAGCACGACCACACGGTCTACGGCGAGGAAGTGAAGTTCGGCGGCGGCAAGGTGGTCCGCGACGGCATGGGCCAGAGCCAGGTCTCCCGCGCCCGCGGCGCCGTGGACACGGTGATCACCAACGCGCTCATCGTCGACCACTGGGGCATCGTGAAGGCCGACGTGGGCCTGAAGGACGGGCGCATCGTCGCCATCGGCAAGGCCGGCAATCCGGACACGCAGCCGGGCGTGGACGTGGTGATCGGCCCGGGCACGGAGGCCATCGCCGGCGAGGGGAAGATCCTCACGGCCGGGGCGCTGGACGTGCACGTGCACTACATCTGCCCGCAGCAGATCGACGAGGCGCTGGCCTCGGGCGTCACGACGATGCTCGGCGGCGGGACCGGGCCGGCCACGGGCACCAACGCCACGACCTGCACGCCGGGGCCCTGGCATCTCGCGCGCATGCTCCAGGCGGCGGACGCCTTCCCCGTGAACCTCGCCTTCGCCGGCAAGGGCAACGCCTCCCGCCCGGAGGCCCTCGAGGAGCAGATCCGCGGCGGCGCCTGCGCGCTCAAGCTCCACGAGGACTGGGGCACGACGCCGGCGGCCATCGACTGCTGCCTGTCCGTCGCCGACGCCTTCGACGTGCAGGTGATGATCCACACGGACACGCTCAACGAGTCGGGCTTCGTCGAGAAGACCATCGACGCCATCGCCGGGCGGACCATCCACGCCTACCACACGGAGGGCGCCGGCGGCGGCCACGCGCCGGACATCATCCGCGTGGCGGGGCTGCCGAACGTCATTCCCTCGTCCACGAATCCGACGCGGCCCTACACGGTGAACACGATCGACGAGCATCTCGACATGCTCATGGTCTGCCACCACCTCGATCCGAAGATCCCCGAGGACGTCGCCTTCGCCGAGAGCCGGATCCGGCGCGAGACCATCGCCGCCGAGGACATCCTCCACGACCTCGGCGCGCTCTCCATCATCGCCTCCGACAGCCAGGCCATGGGGCGCGTCGGCGAGGTGCTGATCCGCACCTGGCAGACGGCGGACAAGATGCGCCGCCAGCGCGGGCGCCTGCCGGAGGAGACCGGCGACAACGACAACTTCCGGGTCAAGCGCTACGTCGCCAAGTACACGATCAACGCCGCCATCGCCCACGGCCTCGAGGCGCACGTGGGTTCCGTGGAGGTGGGCAAGCGCGCGGACCTCGTGCTCTGGGATCCGGCCTTCTTCGCCGTGAAGCCGGCGCTCGTGCTCGTCGGCGGCTCCATTGCGCTCGCGCCCATGGGCGATCCGAACGCCTCGATCCCGACGCCGCAGCCGGTGCACTACCGGCCCATGTTCGGCGCCTACGGTCCGGCCCGGACGGCGAACGGCGTCACCTTCGCGTCCCTCGCGGCGGTGGAGGACGGTCTCGGGGAACGGCTCGGTCTCGGCAAGGCGCTCGTGCCCGTGCGCGGTACGCGGGAGCGGAACGCGAAGGCGCGCATGGTGCACAACAGCTGGACCCCGCACATCGAGGTCGACCCCGAGACCTACGCCGTGCGCGCCGACGGCGAGCTGCTCGTGTGCGAGCCGGCCGAGGTGCTGCCCATGGCCCAGCGCTACTTCCTGTTCTGAGATGGCTTCGACGCCCTCCCTGCCCCGCGCGGCGCGCGCCCTTCCGGCGGCGCGGGTCACGGCGGCGCCGGTGGACGTCGTGCGCCTGGACTTCGAGCATCGCCACCGGCGGCGGCTCGTGCTCACGGGGGAGGGCGGCCTCGCCTTCCTCCTGGACCTGCCGGAGGTGCCGAGCCTCGCCGAGGGCGACGCCCTGGAACTCGAGGACGGCCGCCTCGTGCGTGTGCACTGCGCCGACGAGGCGCTCCTCGAGGTCGACGCGCCCGATCCGCGCACGCTCGCGCGTCTCGCCTGGCATCTCGGCAACCGGCACCTGCCCACGGAGATCGGTCCGGGGCGGCTGCGCATCCGCGCGGACCACGTCATCGAGGACATGCTCCGGCGCCTCGGCGCGACGGTGCGCCCCCTGCAGGCGCCCTTCCATCCGGAGGGGGGCGCCTACGGCCACGGCCGGACCCACGGCCACGACCATACGCACGGGCACGGGCACGACCACGAGCACGGATCCGACCATGACCACGGTTCCTGAGGCGGGCACGCTCTACCGCCTTCTGGCCTGGCTCTCGCCGGCCTATCCGGTGGGGGCCTACACCTATTCGCACGGCCTCGAGTGGGCCGTGGAGGTCGGCGACGTCCGCGACCGGGACTCCGCCGGCGCCTGGATCGACGACGTGCTCCGCCAGGGCGGGGGGCGCAGCGACGGCATCCTCCTCGCCCACGCCTTCCGCGCCGACGACGCGGCCACGGTCGCGGAGCTGGCCGAGCTGGGCACGGCGCTCGCGCCGGGCGCCGAGCGCCGCCTCGAGACCACGGCCCAGGGCCGCGCGTTCCTCGCCGCGACGCAGGCCGCCTGGCCCACGGAGCGGCTCGCCTGGCTCGAGGCGCTGCCCGTGGAGGGGCGCCCCTATCCGGTGGTCGTGGGCGTCGCCGCCGCGGGCCATGGGCTTCCGCTCGGGAGCCTGCTCCCGGCCTATCTGCACGCCTTCACCGCGAACCTGGTGTCCGCGGCCGTCCGCCTCGTCCCCCTCGGGCAGAGCGACGGCCAGCGCCTGATCGCCCGCCTCGAGCCCGCCGTGCACGCGGTGGCCGAGGAGGCGGCGGACGCGCCCCTCGACGAGCTCGGCGGCGCGACGCTGCTCGCCGATCTCGCTTCCCTCTGTCACGAAACCCAGTACACGAGGTTGTTCCGCTCATGACCGCCACGTCCCACGGCCCGCTCCGGATCGGCATCGGAGGCCCCGTCGGCTCCGGCAAGACCGCCCTCATGGAGCACCTGTGCCGCCGCTTCCACGACCGCATCGAGATCTGCGCGATCACGAACGACATCTACACGAAGGAGGACGCGCTGATCCTCACGCGTGCGAACGTGCTCCCGGAGGAGCGCATCCTCGGCGTGGAGACGGGCGGGTGTCCGCACACGGCGATCCGCGAGGACGCGTCCATCAACCTCGCCGCCGTCGCGGACATGCGCGCGAAGTTCCCGCTCCTCGACGTGATCCTCATCGAGTCCGGCGGGGACAACCTGGCCGCCACCTTCTCGCCGGAGCTCGCCGACGTCACGGTCTACGTCATCGACGTGGCCCAGGGCGAGAAGATCCCGCGCAAGGGCGGCCCGGGCATCACCCGCTCGGACGTCCTCGTGATCAACAAGACCGACCTCGCCCCGCACGTGGGCGCCTCCCTCGAGGTGATGGAGGCGGACACGCGGCGCATGCGGGGCGAACGGCCCTTCGTGTTCACGAACCTGAAGACCGGGGAGGGGGTGGACGAACTGGTCGACCTGCTCTGCCGCATCGGCGGGATCGCCCTGCCGGCGTGAGGCCACGGGGCGCGCCGACGGTGGCGTCCGGGCGCGGGCGTGCCATGCTGTGACGGAGTTCACGGCGGACGGACGCACCATGGGTCGATCCCCGAGCGCGCTTGCGCGCCTCGCACGCGGGCTGCCGGGTCTCGGCTGCCTGCTGCGACCGCCGTTGCCGGCCCCGCCGAAGGTCGACGTCGACGGGTTCCTGGGCGCCTGGCACGTGCTCGCGGCGATCCCGACGCCGCTGGAGCGCTGCGCCCACAACGCCGTGGAGTGCTATCGGCGTCTCGCAGACGGCTCCATCGAGGTGCGCTATCGCTTCCGCGCCGGGTCGCCGGACGGCCCCTACCTCGAACTCGGGGCGCGGGCCCGCGTCGAGGACGCTGCGTCGGGCGCCCGCTGGTCGATCTCCTTCCTGCCCGGGCTGTGGCTCGACTACCGGATCCTTCACCTCGACCCGGCGGGCGACCTCGCGGTCGTGGGCCGCGCCGCCCGGGACCACCTGTGGATCCTCGGCCGGGCGCCGGAGCTGGCGCCGGTCCGGCTCGGGCGCCTGCTGCCCTTCCTCACGGCCGCCGGCTACGACGTGGACCGGCTCCGGTACGTGCCCCAGCGATGGACTCGCTGACCGGGCGCTCCGCGGCGCTCACGACTTCTTCACGGCTTTCTTGACGGTTCCTCGACGGCGACCGGGGGAAGCTGCGAGCGTCGTTCCATGGGAGTTCCGTCATGGCCCCTTCCGTACTGCAGCGCCTCCGGTCCCTCGCCGCCGTCCCGACCCTCGTCCTCTCCGCGGCCGCGGCCGCCACCGGTGATCCGGCCGCCTACGCCTTCCGCGTGCTCCTCGACGAGCGCGAGATCGGTGCCCACGAGTTCCGCATCGAGCACGAGGGTGGCCGGGAGATCGTGGAGAGCCGGGCGGACTTCGACGTGCGCCTGCTGTTCGTGAACGTCTACTCCTACGCGCACCGCGACCGCGAGGTGTGGGAGGACGGGTGCCTGGCGCGCCTCGAGTCCGAGACCGACGACAACGGCCGCCGCTTCGCCGTGCGCGTGGAGCGACGCGAGGACGGCACCCGGGTCGAGACCCGGGACGACGCCCGCACGGTCCCCGGCTGCCTGCGCACCTTCGCCTACTGGGATCCGTCGTTCCTGGAAGCGGAGCGGCTCCTGAACTCCCAGGACGGCTCCCTCGTGGACGTGGCCGTCACGCCCCTCGGCGAGACGGAGCTGCGCATCGACGGCGCGGCCGTGCCGGCGCGGGGCTTCCGCGTCGAGGGGGAGCAGGGGTTGCGGCTGACGCTCTGGTACGCCGTGGCCGACGACCGCTGGCTCGCCCTCGAGTCCCTCCGGGACGGGCGGGTGCTGCGCTACGTGCCGCGGGAGGCGGACGAGGTGCGCTTCCCGGACGGGTCCGTCCTCGCGGGACGCGGCTGACCGCCGCCGGGTTCCGGCGTGCGCCCGGCCACCCACCAGGTGAAGGCGATCACCTCGGCCACGGCGCGATAGAGCGTCTCGGGAATCTCCTCGCCGAGGGGCACCTGCGCCAGCACGCCCGCCAGCTGCGGATCCGCGTACTGCTCGACCCCCGCCGCCTCGGCGGCCGCGACGATCCGTTCGGCCAGCGCGTCGCGCCCCTTCGCCACCACCCGCGGCGCGTCGCGCCGGTCCCAGTGCAGGGCCACGGCGAGCCCGTCCCCCGCCTTTCCGTCCGCTCGCTTCATGCGCGCGCGTCCACGAGCGCCGTCCTCGGGCGCGGGATCCGTTCCTCCGCCGGCGCCGGGCCCGCAGCCGTGGCCAGGGTCTCCACGCGCAGCCCCGCTCGTCCGAGTGCTTCGGAGAGCCGCGGCAGCGCCGCGTCGAAGCGGGCGCGGGCAGCCGGATCGCTGCACCAGAAGGTCCCGGCCACCGCGTCCCCGGCGAGGCCGAGGCGCACGTCCACGGGACCGGTCTCGGGCAGGTCGAAGTGCAGCGTGAGGCTCCAGGCGCTGCCGCCGTCTGCGACCTCCGGTCGGCGGCCGCCGCCGTCGCGGGCGATGCGCACCTCCACCGCGTCGCGGCGACCCTCGCTCGCGACGGGCAGGTCGAACTGCCAGACCGCCCCGCCCTCCTGCGACGGGAGCGACGCCGCCTGGTGCACCTGCACCCGGGCCAGGGCCGCGCCGACCGCGCGGGCGAGGCGCTCCAGGGCCGCCTCCGGACCCGGTGCGCGCGGCTCCGCGGTCCGGCCCTCGGCGCCGCCGGATTCTCCCGGGCGCGGCTCCGATCCCGGAGCGGACTCCGGGCCCGTGGCCGGGGCCGTCGTGCCCGCCGCGGCCGTCGTGCTCGCTGCCGGCGCTGCGCCCTGCGCCGCGCCGATCCGCACCGCCAGCCCGAGGAGGGCCGCCTTCAGGTCGCCGGCGTCCGGGCGGCCCCGCGCGGCGAGGCCGGCCTCCAGGAACAGGCCCGAGCTCGCGAGCGCACGACGCACGCCGGCTGCGTCGAGGCGCTCGGGGGGCACGGCGCGATCGAGGAGTCGCCCGAGCGCCGATCGGAGCTCGCCGAGGGCGGAGCGGGGGTCGCGCGGCACCGGCAGCTCCCGGAGCGCCTCGGCGGCGCTGCGGAGCGTGTCGGCCAGGGGGGCCTGACGCGGCAGCGCCACCCGCAGGACCTCGGCGCGCGGATCGGGCGGCGCCGCGGGCCGGGCGACCCGGAGCTCGAGCACCGGCTCGAGGCGCACCACCGAGAGGGACAACTGTTGTCCGGGCTGCAGCGGGACGCGGCCGTTCGCCAGCACCTCCGTCCCCGCCAGGGCGAGGCGCGCCGTGCCCGAGCTCAGCACCTCGAGCACGCGGGCGTCGACGCGCTGCCCCGGGCGCAGGGCGGCCAGCGCCTCGGCGCCTGCGCTCCGGCCGGGGGGCGCCGAGGCCGGCGCGACGGGGCTGTGGATCCGGGTCGGTGCCATGGTGGGCGTGCCTCCTCGTTCCTTATCGGCCGGGCAGGCGCTTTCTCCAGCCGTGACGCAGCGCGTCGCGTCCTGCCGCCGCGGGGCAGGACGCCGCTCCCCCGGCGCCTGCTCGCGAACCAGGAACTCCATGAGGAACAAGGAACTGTGTGAGGAACGGGCGCTGGCCCGGAGCCTGCACGGTCTTGCGGAAACGCAAGGTGATGGAGTGGGCCATGAGCGGAGGGACCGCGGAGCAGTTGCCGACGGGGGCGGGGACCGGGACCGGTGGGCTGCCCCCGGTGCCGCAGACCCCGGAGGCCCTCGCGGCGGCCCTCGAGGCGGCGGGGCGGACCGCGGGTCGGCCGCTCGCCGCCTGGCTCGTGGAGCGGGGCCTGCTCACGCGTGCCGCCCTCGAGCAGGCCGTGGCGGACCGCCGGCCCGGCGAGCGCCTCGGCGAGACCCTCGTGCGCCTCGGACGGCTCGCCCCGGAGCAGCTCGACCGGGCCCGCGCCGCGGCCCTCGCCGTGCCCTTCGTGGAGCCCGGGCGCTTCGCCGTGGAAGCCGCGGCCGTGGCGGCCCTGCCCCAGGCGCGCGCCCGGGCCCTCGGGGTCCTTCCCCTCTGCCTCGTGGGCCCGGCGCTCGTGGTCGCCTGTCCCGATCCCGCCGACGCGGAGCTCCAGGGGCGCCTCGGCTTCGAGACCGACCACGTCGTGCAGCTGGTGCTCGCGCGGACGGACGAGCTGGAGCGCGCCGTCGCCCGGCACTACGCGGCGGCGGAGGACCGGGCCGCCCTCGACGAGCTCCGGGCCCGCGGCGTCACCGGCGACGGCAGCGGCGGCCGCGACGATCCGGAGGCGCTCGCGCGCCGGGAACCGGTGGTGCGGCTGGTGCAGCATCTCCTCGTGGACGCGGTCCGGCGCCGGGCCTCGGACGTGCACCTGCGGCCCCTCGAGGACGAGCTCGAGGTGCTCTTCCGCGTCGACGGCCAGCTTCTCTCCGAGCGGCGCATGGCCAAGGCGCTGCTGCCCGCGCTCGTGAGTCGCCTGAAGATCCTCGGCGAGATGAACGTCGCCGAGCATCGCCTGCCCCAGGACGGGCGGGCGCGCATCGAGGTCGACGGGCGGGAGGTGGACCTGCGCCTGTCGGTGATCCCCATGGTCCAGGGCGAGAGCGTGGTCGTCCGGATCCTCGACGCCGCCGTGGGCCTGAAGCGCCTCGACGACCTCGGCTTCGAGGCGGCGGACCGCACCCGCTTCGCCGAGCTCCTCGCCCGGAGCGCGGGGCTGATCCTCGTGACCGGGCCCACGGGCTGCGGCAAGTCGACCACCCTCTACGCGGCGCTCCAGGAGCTGCGGCCGCGGCCGTTGCACCTGGTGACCGTGGAGAACCCCGTCGAGTACCGCATGCCCGGCGTGGACCAGATCCAGGTGAACCCGGTCACGGGGCTCACCTTCGCCCGCGCCCTCCGGCACATCCTCCGCCACGACCCGGACGTGGTCATGGTCGGCGAGATCCGCGACGCGGAGACCGCGAAGATCGCCGTCGAGGCCTCCCTCACGGGACACCTGGTGCTCTCGACGCTGCACACGAACGATGCGCCCACGGCGGTGACGCGCCTGCTGGAGATCGGCCTGCCCCCCTACCTCGTGGGCGCGAGCCTGCTCGCGGTCCTCGCGCAGCGTCTCGTGCGCCGCAACTGCCCCCACTGCGCGGCACCGGAGCCCGTGGACGCGACCGTCGCCGCGGCCCTGGGCGTCGCGCCGGAGGAGCGCTTCCGGCGCGGGACGGGCTGCCGCCATTGCCACGGAACGGGCTACGCGGGCCGCCGGGCGGTCTACGAGCTGCTCGTGGCCGGTCCGGAGCTCCGGGCGCGCATCGCCGCCGGCGCCGACGCGACGGAACTCGCGCGTCTCGCCGAGGCGGACGGCATGATTCCCCTCACCCGCAACGCCCTCGCCCTCGCGCGCCGGGGTGTCACCTCCCTCGAGGAGGTCCTGCGGGTGCGGACGGCCTGACGAGGAACGGACGACGATGCGACCGCTGACCGTGCACGTGGAAGGACAGGGCTACCGGGGCAGCTGGGACACCTGGGAGGACGAGCACTGGGGCCGGATGGTCCAGGCGAGCCACGAGGGCTGGACGGCGCAGGGCCCGGTCCGCGGCGAGGACCCCGAACGCATGGCCACGGCGCTCCTCGAGTGGTGCGTGGCCCGGCGGCTCCACGGCGTCCGGGGCGGACGCCCGCTCTGACGCCTGCTGCGGGTCCTCAGAGCAGGCTGCACTCCGGTCGGCGCCCGGCGTCGCGGGCCCGGCGGTAGCGCTCCAGCGCCCCGGGCATGGCCTCCTCGAGGCGGCGGATCCGCGTGTCCGAGGCCGGGTGCGTGGAGAGGAACTCCGGAGGCTGCTGGCCGCCGGCGTTCGCCGCCATGTTGCGCCAGAGCTGCACCGCTTCCCGCGGGTCGTAGCCGGCGTCCGCCATCATCTCGAGGCCGATGAGATCGGCCTCCGTCTCCTGGCCCCGCGTGAAGGGCAGGATGATGCCCACCTGGGCGCCGACGCCGAGGGCCGCCATCACCTGCCGGCCGAGGAAACTCTCGCTGCTGCCGCTCACGGCCCCGAGCAGGTCCAGCCCCGCCTGGGTGGCGAAGGCCGTGGACATGCGTGCGTTCGCGTGCTCCGCGAGCACGTGGGCGATCTCGTGCCCGATCACCGCGGCGAGCTGGTGCTGGTTCTCGGCCACGCCGAGCAGGCCCGTGTAGATGCCGATGTTGTTCCCGGGCAGGGCGAAGGCGTTCACCTGGTCCTGATGGAAGACCGTGATCTCCCAGTCGCCGCTCACCTGCGCGAGGAGGGGACGGGCGACGCAGCGCACGTACGCCGTGACCTCGCCCTCGGCGAGGACCGGGGTCTCGTCCTTCATCTGCGCGTAGCTCGCGTCCCCCATGGCGTCGATCTCCGCCGCCGGGAACAGGGTGAGCTGCGTGCGCCCCGTCGGGGTCGTCGAGCACGCGACGACGAGGGCCAGCGCGAGGCCGACGAGGAGGGCGGGGCGCAGGGGCGCGAGGCTCATGGAGGGCGTCCGGTCCGCTTCGGGAACGCCGATTGTGCGCGCCTGCGGGCCGCCGTCAAACGCTCGGGCAGCGTCGGGAGCGGGCGGGGGCCTGCGGCGCCGACCGGCGCCGGAACGAGGAGGGGGAGTCCGGTTCTGACGACCGATGAGCCGTACGGCGCGGGGCCGGACGGCACGGACGGGGCCAGGGCACGCGCCCTGCGCTCGGCTGGCCCGGACGAGGACCCGGCCGCGGCGAGCGACCGAGTCGCGCCGGTCGAGAACGAGAATTCCTTGCAATCGTCGAGGCGGGTCGCTGCAATACATCGCCGCCGCACGCGGCAGAACGGGCCGGCACCGGTCGCCGGCCC
>JAZBPF010000072.1:0-3578 GCA_036351515.1 Pseudomonadales bacterium
AGCGACTCTTCGAAGGGATGCTTCAGCGTGGATTCTCGAAGACCGCAGCGGACGTTGCGATGGGTCGCAAGCTCGCCCGGATCGCCTTCGCGCTGATGCGGACGGAGACAGACTATCACCCCGCGCAAGCCGCATAAGCGTTGCGCGGAGCCATAGGATCTCCCACAACTGCCGTGCCGACGCCCCACTGTGGAAGCACGCTTCAGCGGCGACGCAGCGCCTGACCGATGCCGTCGCGGCTGAAGCCGGCTCCCACAACTGCCGTGCCGACGCCCCACTGTGGGAGCACGCTTCAGCGGCGACGCAGGGCCAGACCGATGCCGTCGCGGCTGAAGCCGGCTCCCACAGGCGCCGCGTCGACCAGCCGCTTCCAGCGGACGACCGCCTGCGCCGTGCCTCAGCGCCCCGCCTCCCGCTGCAAGCGCGTCAGCATTCGGTCGAAGGTGTTCGCGAAGGCCTGCTTCTCGCGGTCGCCGAAGGCCGACGGCCCGCCGGTGACGGCGCCCGTACCGCGGAGCTCGTCCATCATGTCGCGCATCGAGAGCCGTTGCCGCGCGTTCTCCGCGTCGAGCTCGTTGCCCCGCGGATCCGTCACCGCCACGCCCTTCTCCACGAGCGCCGCGCCGAGGGGGATGTCCTGCGTCACCACGAGGTCGCCGGGGGTCGCCTCCTCGAGGATGTAGTCGTCCGCCGCGTCGAAGCCCTTCGGCACCGTAATCGCCTTCACCCGCGCCGTCCGCGGCACGCCGAGGGCGCTGTTGGCCACCAGGATCACGTCCACCTGCCTACGCTCGGCCGCCCGGAACAGGATCTCCTTCACCGCCCGCGGGCAGGCGTCCGCATCGACCCACACGGTCGGCCCCTCGCTCACGACGCCGCTCCGCGCGGATGCCGGTTCGGCCGCGAGTGCCGCCACTCGGCGAGCAGCATGCGCAGGGCCGCCACGAAGGCCAGCGGCTGGTCGAGGAACACGTGGTGCTGCGCCTCGGGAATCGCCATGAAGGGCACCGACTCGTCCAGCACCCGGAACATGTAGTCGGCGATCTCCTGGTCGAAGAGCGCGCTCTCCTCGCCGTAGAGCACGGCCACGCGACAGGGCAGCTGCTTGAGGTCGTCCCCCGTGTTCCGGAAGTTCGTGAGCTTGTGGAACATCTGGTCGTCGAACTTCCAGGTCCAGCCGCCCTCCACCTCCATGAGCGAGTGGCGGCCGATGTAGTCGAGCACGAAGGCGTGCTCGCAGTCCTGCGGCGGCATGAGCCGGAAGCGGGAGAGCGCCGCCTCGAAGTCCGGATAGACGCGCTTGGGCCGGATCGGCGAGCGCCGCGGGTCGCGCTCCCAGGCGTAGTCCGGCGGGCGCACCGGCGAATCCACGAGCACCACGCCGCGCAGGTCGGCGCCGAAGCGCAGTGCCGTCTGGATCGTCACGAAGCCGCCGAAGCTGTGGCCCACGACGATCACGTCGTCGCCGAAGCCCGCGTCCCGGGCGACGGCCATCACCTCCTCGGCGAAGAGCTCCGGCGCGTAGACGTCCCGGTGGCCGCTGTCGCCCATGCCCGAGAGATCGAGCGCCGCCACCCGGTAATCGTCGAGGAAGAACGGCGCGATGAAGCGCCACCAGTAGGCGTGGGCGCCGTTGCCGTGCACCAGCACGAGCCCCGGCAGCTCGGCCTCGCGGGCCCAGTAGAGGTAGTGGATGGGAGTGCCCTCCACGACGACCGTGCGGTCCTCGCAGGGCTCCTCCACGGCGCGCCGGAACCAGGCAGGCGCAGGGGCGGCATCGGTCATGGGGCCCGTCTCCTCCGGGCCGGGCCCGGACGGGCGCGGCGAACGAACGTGGCCGCGCATTCTACGACGCCTCCCCCGGGACGGCGCACCCGCCCGCCACGTACAATGCGCCGGCGGAACGGGCAGCGGGGGCCGCGATGACGGAGGTCCTGGAAGACCTGGTCGGACTCCTCGATCTCGAGGAGATCGAGCGCAATCACTACCGCGGGCAGAGCCCCGACGACTCCTGGCAGCGCGTCTACGGCGGCCAGGTGCTCGGGCAGGCGCTCGTGGCCGCCTCGCGCACCGTCGAGGACACCGAGCGTTCGGCGCACTCGCTGCACGCCTACTTCCTGCGCCCGGGCGATCCGAAGGTGCCCCTGCTCTACGTCGTGGACCGCATCCGCGACGGGCGCTCCTTCACCACGCGGCGCGTGATCGCGATCCAGCACGGCCGACCGATCTTCAGCATGTCCATCTCCTTCCAGGTGCACGAGGGGGGCCTCGAGCACCAGTTCGAGATGCCCGCCGTGCCGGACCCGGAGACCCTCGAACCCGAGAACGCGCTGCGCCAGCGCTGGGGCGAGGCCGCCGGCCTCGATCCCGAGATGCTCGCGCGCTTCACGCGCAACCGACCCATCGAGGTCCGCGAGATCGATCCGCAGAATCCGTTCACCCCCGAGAAGCGCGCGCCGCACCAGACCTCCTGGATGCGCGTGGCCGGCCGCCTGCCCGACGACCCGCGGCTGCACCAGTGCGCCCTCGCCTACCTGTCTGACTGGTCGCTCCTCGACACCTGCACCTGGCCCCACGGGGTCTCCTTCATGCAGGAGAACTTCCAGACCGCGAGCCTCGACCACGCCATGTGGTTCCACCGCCCCTTCCGCGCGGACGAGTGGCTCCTCTATGTGCAGGACAGCCCGGCCGCCGGCGGCGCCCGGGGCTTCAACCGCGGTCTCATCTACGACCGCGAAGGGCGCCTCGTCGCCTCCGTGGCCCAGGAAGGCCTCATCCGCCTCCACGAGGAAGACGGAGCGTGAGCGACCTGCGCGTCGCCTTCGTCAGCAGCGACGCCGAGGACGCGCGATCGGCGAAGGCCGCCCTCGAGGCGCGCTATCCCCATTGCCTGCCGTCCGAAGCCGACGTGATCGTCGCCCTCGGCGGCGACGGCTTCATGCTCGAGACCCTGCACCGCAACATGAAACGGCGCGTGCCCATCTACGGCATGAACCGGGGCACCGTCGGGTTTCTCCTGAACGAGTACGACGAGGAGGGGCTCCTCGAGCGGTTGTCCCGGGCCGAGCGCGCCGTCCTTCATCCGCTGGACATGATCGCCGTGACCGACGCCGGCGTGGAGCAGAGCGCGAAGGCCATCAACGAGGTCTCCCTCCTGCGCCAGACGCGCCAGGCCGCGCACCTGCGCGTGCTCGTGGACGGGCGCGAGCGCATCGACCTGCTCATCTGCGACGGCGCCCTCGTGTCCACGCCCGCGGGCTCCACCGCCTACAACCTCTCGGCCCACGGCCCGATCCTGCCCATCGGCTCCCAGGCCCTCGCGCTCACGCCCATCAGCGCCTTCCGCCCGCGCCGCTGGCGCGGCGCCGTGCTGCCCATCACCGCCCGCGTCACCTTCGAGGTGCTCGACCACTACAAGCGCCCCGTCTCCGCCGTCGCCGACGCGACGGAGGTGCGCAACGTCGTCGAGGTCCACGTGCAGCAGGACGCCGAGACGGAGCTGCACCTGCTCTTCGACGCCGAGCACAACCTCGAGGAACGGATCCTGCGGGAGCAGTTCCTGCCCTGACGCTTCGCGC
>JAZBPF010000073.1:0-4528 GCA_036351515.1 Pseudomonadales bacterium
GCCTCGTCGCCATGAAAGGGTGACGGCCGACCGCTAGAGTAGGGCCGACGTCGTGGCACGGGCCACGGCCCATGCGCCGCGAGACGGGGGATTCCGATGATCACGAAGTGCCTGTTCCCGGTGGCCGGCTACGGCACCCGCTTCCTGCCCGCGACCAAGGCGATGCCGAAGGAGACGCTGCCCGTCGTCAACAAGCCCCTCGTCCAGTACGGCGTCGAGGAGGCCGTGGAGGCCGGCCTGAAGGACATCTGCTTCGTCACGGGCCGCGGCAAGCGCGCCATCGAGGACCACTTCGACGTCAGCTACGAGCTCGAGCACCAGATCCAGGGCACGGGCAAGGAGAAGTACCTCGAGGGCATCCGCGAGCTCATGGAGACGGCCACCTTCTCCTACACGCGGCAGAACGAGATGAAGGGCCTCGGCCACGCGATCCTCGTCGGCCGCCGCCTCGTCGGCGACGAGCCCTTCGGCGTCGTGCTCGCCGACGACCTCTGCCTGAACGACGGCGACGGCGTGCTGGCGCAGATGGTGCGCCTGCACCGGCAGTTCCGCTGCAGCATCGTCGCCGTCATGGAGGTGCCGCCGGAGGAGATCTCCGCCTACGGCGTCGTGGCGGGCGAGGCGATCAGCGACAACATCGTGCGGGTCACGGACATGGTCGAGAAGCCGCCGGCGGACCAGGCACCGTCGAACCTCGCGGTGATCGGCCGCTACATCCTCACGCCGGACATCTTCGAGATCATCGAGCGGACCCCGCCCGGCAAGAACGGCGAGGTGCAGATCACCGACGCGCTGCTCACGCAGGCGCGGGAGAGCTGCGTCATGGCCTACAAGTTCCGGGGCCGGCGCTTCGACTGCGGGTCCGTGCCCGGCTTCGTCGAGGCGACGAACTTCGTCTTCGAGCACTACTACCGCTGACCGAGCCTCGGGGCCGCCGGCGTCGCGGGCCCCGTTCCCCGGACGCTCAGGCTCGCGGAGCCCCGGCCTCCGTGCCCAGGTCGCAGCAGAGCACGAGCAGCTGGTCGCCGGCGTGCACGGCCACGGACAGGGTGACGCAGGGGCGGCCGTCGGGCAGCGAGAAGTAGGGCGGCGTCACCATCACCTGGTCCGCGTGGGCCACGGCGCCGCGGAAGTAGTCCCGGTGCCCCCAGCAGGCGCCCACGGCGTTCGCGAGGGGCCAGTAGCGCGGCTCCGAGCGCGTGCCCACGGGGGAGAGGTTGTCCGTGAGCTGGATGCCGTCCCCGTCGAGCAGGTAGCAGCGCAGCACCCCCGCCTCGCCGAGCAGCGTCTCGCAGGCGCTCTCGAACACCCGGCCCGCGGCGATGGCCCGGGCGCTCTCCAGGAAGCGGTCCCGGAGCGCCGCCGACGGCCCCGGGGCGGTCGGCGCGATCCGCACGTGCTCGGCCACGGCGTGGGCGAGGGCGCCCTCCAGCAGATCGACCTCGCTCGCGAGGGCGCGCTCCAGCCGCGCCTCGTCGTCGACGCCCTCCAGCGCGACCATGGCGCCGGCCTCGTGCAGCACGCGGCAGAGGGCCTCCAGCAGCGAGCGTCGCCCCGGCGCCCCGGCGTCCGCCTCCAGCACGCGCTGGGACAGACAGACCAGGTCGGGCCGGATCGTCCAGAGGCCGGCGAGGTCCGCCTGGCGCAGGCCGAAGTCCGAGACCGCCACGGTGAAGCCCAGCGCCCGGTGGAAGGCGACGAAGTCCCGCAGCCGGTCGGGCGTGCTCGCGTCCACGGAGACCTCGAGCACCACGTCGTGGGGGGCGTAGAGCTCCGAGGAGAAGAGGTCCTGGGGCGTCGGCGGCCAGAGGTTCGTCTGGCCGAGCACGAAGTCGTCGACGCGGAGCACGAGCCAGCCCCGCTCCTCCGTGTGCGCCCGGTAGTTGCTCATGTGCAGGCCCGGTTCGAGGGCCGCGAGACGACTCGCACCGTCCCGGCGCGCGATGGCCTCCCGTGCTTCCTCCGGGGGCATCTCCCGGCCGTCCGAGCGGACCCGGAGCATCCCGCGGTGGCCTACCGGGCGCCCGTGGGCCCGGGACCAGAGCGGCACGAAGCGGCTGCCGAAGGCGAGCCCGTCCAGGTCGAGCCAGTGGAGCTGCTCGGCGTCGGTGCGCAGGCGGAGGTGGCCGTAGCGGAGCTCCTGCTCCCACAGGCCGGGGTTCTGGCGGATGGCGCTCATGGTCGTTCGCTCTTCGCTCGGGTCCGCGGGGGTGGCGGACCCCGTCGTGCGGGGGCGCGACCGGGCACGCAAGGGCCGCGCCAGGTCGAGCGTGCGGCCGGCTCCCCTCCGGCCGCGGTCGGGCGCGAGTCTACCGCGCCGCCCGGTGCTCGTCAGGCGTGCGCGAGGATGCTGCAATGGGGTCCGGTCGCAGGGGAGGAGCGGGCATGGCGGAGACCCTCGAGACGTTCCTGGCGGCGCGCACGGCGCGTCCCGCCGATCCGGTGGCCCTCGCCGAGCCCGTCCCCCTCGAGGCCCTGCCCACGCCGGCGCTCGTGGTCGACGTGGCGGCGCTGGACCGCAACCTGCGGGCCATGCAGGGCTTCCTGGAGGCGCGCGGCGTCGGCCTGCGGCCCCACGCCAAGATGCACCGGTGCCCGGTGGTGGCCCGGCGCCAGCTCGCCCTCGGCGCCATCGGCGTCTGCGCGGCGAAGGTCGCCGAGGCGGAGGTGCTGCGAGCGGCGGGCATCGAGCGCATCCTCGTGACCTCCCCGGTGACCGCCCCGCAGGCCATGGAGCGTCTCGCCGCCCTCGCGGCGCGCAGCGAGGACGTGCGCGTGGTCGTGGACGACGCCGGCGCGGCCGCCCGCCTCGGGGAGGCGGCGCGCGCCGCCGGGACCGAACTCGCCGTGCTCGTGGACCTGGACCCGGACATGGGGCGCACGGGCATCGCCCGGGGCGCGCCGGCCCTCGAGCTCGTGCGCACCGTCGTGGCGACGCCCGGGCTCCGGTTCACCGGCCTGCAGCAGTACGCCGGCCAGCTCCAGCATCTGACCGACGCCGTGGAGCGCCGCGCGCGCTCCCGCGAGGCCATGGAGGCGGGTCTCGAGACCCGCGCCCTGGTCGAGGCGGACGGGCATCCGGTGGACGTCTTCACCGGCGGCGGCACCGGAACCTTCGACGTCGACAGCGAGATCGACGGCGTCACGGATCTCCAGTGCGGCTCCTACGCGTTCATGGACGAGGAGTACGGCGCCGTGCACCAGGGCGGCAGCGATCGCTTCGCCGCCTTCGAGCCGGCCCTGTTCCTGCTTTCGACCGTGATCAGCCGCCCCCGGCCCGGGGCCGTGACCGTCGACGCGGGCATCAAGAGCCTGGCCACGGACGCGGCGCGGCCCGTGCCCCTGGACCTGCCCGGCGTGCGCTACCGCTTCGCCGGGGACGAGCACGGCGTGCTGATCGCCGGCGAGGGCGCGCCCCTGCCGGCGCTCGGCGATCGGGTCCGGCTCCTGACCTCCCACTGCGATCCCACCGTGAACCTCCACGACTGGCTCTATCCGGTCCGGGACGGGCTCGTGCACGAGCTCTGGCCCGTCGCCGCCCGCGGCTGCAGCTGGTGAGCCCCTGGACGAACTGGTCCGGCGGCGTCGTCGTCCCCGACGCCCGCGTGGCGACGCCGGCGGACGAGGCGGCGGTGGCGGAGACCGTGGCGGGGCTCGGTCCCGGGGCGGTGCTCCGGGCCGTGGGAAGCGGCCACTCCTTCGTGCCGTTCTGGGGCCCCGGCGACCGGCTCCTGGACCTCCGGGAACTCGCGGGGCTCCGGGCCGTGGAGGGGCACCGGGTGACCCTCGGGGCGGGAACGCCGCTCCACGCCGTCGGACCGCTCCTCGCCGCGCACGGCCTCGCCCTCGCGAACCAGGGGGACATCGATCGGCAGACCGTCGCCGGCGCCGTGGCGACGGGGACGCACGGGACCGGGCGCGGCCTCGGCAGCCTCTCTTCCATGGTCCGCCGGCTCCGGCTGGTGGACGGGACCGGGGCCGTGCGCGTGCTCGAGGACGCGGAGGGGCTCGCGGCCGGTCGCGTGTCCCTGGGGCTGCTCGGGGTCCTCACGGAGCTGACCCTCGAGGCCGTCCCCGCCTACGGGCTGCACGAACGCAACGTGGTCGAGGACGTGGACGCGACCCTCGCCGCCCTCGACGCACGGCTCGCCACCCATCGCCACCACGAGTTCTGGTGGATCCCGCGCGAGGACCGGTGCGTCGCCAAGACCCTGGACGCGGTCGAACTCCCGGCCGCGCCGCGCCTCGAGGAGATCCCCTTCGGCGAGGCGGGGGAGCGCTGGGGCGCCTCCTGGCAGGTCTTCCCCTCGGCGCGGGAGCAACGCTTCGAGGAAATGGAGTACGCCGTGCCGGCGACGGAGGGGCCCGCCTGCTTCCGGGCCCTGCGCGCGGTGCTGCGCGACGCCTTCCCGAAGCTGCCCTGGCCCGTCGAGTACCGCGTGGTCGCCGGCGACGACGGCTGGCTCTCGCCCACGGCGGGGCGGGAGGTGGCGGCGATCTCCGTGCACCAGGACGCGCGGCGGGATCC
>JAZBPF010000074.1:0-6522 GCA_036351515.1 Pseudomonadales bacterium
ACCGCGAGCATCAGCAGCGCGCCCAGGGACGCCACGAGGACCGACGGCGCGGCGGGATTCTCGAAGAGGCGGATGTTCACGTAGGGGCCGATCGCGAAGTAGCCGAGCATGGAGGAGGCGGACATGCGGCCGAGGGACTCGCTGTGCCGCAGGAAGTCGAGTTCCACGTCGCTCGCGACGTCGTAGTCCTCCACCGGCAGGGCCATCTCCGCGGCCCCGTACACGAGCACCGCGGCGCCGACGAGCACGAAGAAGTCGAGGATCGTCCAGGCGGCGAAGTTGCGGAGCTCCCAGCCGACCCACCACATCTGCAGGATGAAGACGAGGATGCACCCGGCCCAGAGCGCCGTGGACCAGTGGAAGGCGATGCGGTGCCGGGCGCGCACGAGATCCGCCGCCACGCGGAGCAGGCGCGTGATGGCCAGGCCCAGGATGATGGAGATCGTGACGAAGACGTACTCGTGCTGGGTCATCGCGGGCCGGTTCTCCTGGAGGGGACGACCGCGCGGTCACGCCCCGCGGAGGTCGAACAGGATCTCGTCGACGCCGAGCAGGATCAGGGCGAGGCCGGTCACCCACAGGGCGCACGCGAGGAGGTCGAAGAGCGCATAGCGCACCCGGCTGAAGCCCGCGACGCCCGCGATGGCGGGGACGATGCTGCGGATCGCGGGCAGGAAGCGGCCGACGAGGATCGCGCCCCAGCCCCAGCGGACGATCAGGTCGTCCGCCTTCGCGATGCGCCGGGCGTGCCGGTGGCCGAACTCGGAGCGGTGCAGCGTGGGGCCGATCCAGCGGCCGACGTAGAAGCCGCTGTGATCACCCAGCAGGGCGCCGGCGAAGGCGAGCGGGAGGATCTGTCCCAGGGTCGCCACCTGCTCCGTGTAGAGATAGCTGCCGATGGCCACGAGGATGAAGCTCGAGAAGAAGATCCCGATCCCGATGCAGGCTTCCGCGAAGGCGGCGGCCGGCACGGCGTAGAGCGCGAGGGCGCGGTGGTCGTCCAGCCATGCGAGGATCGCGGTTTCGATCTGTGCCTCCGGTGCCGGGGACCGGCCATGGTGGTTCCGACGCTGCGGACGGACGGGGACCGGGAAGGGGCGCAGGCACCCCCGGAGGTCCCACGCGCCGCCCGATCGTGCGATCGTAGTCTCTCTCGGGTGGCCGTGAGCGGAACGTGACGACGGGACGAGCGATCGTGGTCGGCGGTGGGATCGGCGGCGTCACGGCGGCGCTCTGTCTCGCCCGCACCGGCTGGTCCGTGACCGTGCTCGAGCAGGCGCCGGCCTTCGGGGAGGTGGGCGCCGGCCTGCAGATCGGTCCGAACGCGAGCCGGGTGCTGCACGACCTCGGGCTCGAGGAACCCCTGCGTGCGGTGGCCTGCCTGCCCGAGCGCGTGGTCCTGCGCCACTGGCGCCGGGGCCGGGAGCTCTGGCAGATGCCCCTCGGCGAGACCGCCGTGGAGCGCTACGGCACGCCCTGGTACCACCTGCATCGCGCCGATCTCCTCGGCGTGCTCCTCGCCGCCGCCGAGGCGGAGCCCGCCATCGAGCTGCGCACGAACGTGGAAGTCCGGGCCGCCGAGGAGGCGGGCGAGGAGGGGGTCGTGCAGCTCCGGGGCGGCGAGGCGCGCGGCGAACTCGTCGTCGGTGCGGACGGCCTGCACTCGACGGTGCGGGCCTCGCTCTTCGGGCCCGCCGAGGCCCGCTTCACGGGCCGCGTCGCCTGGCGCGCGACGGTTCCCGCCGAACGGGCCCCGGACGCAGCGAGGGCGCCCGGCACCACGGTCTGGCTCGGGCCGGGCAGACACTTCGTGCACTACCCCGTCCGCCGCGGCGCGCTCGTGAACTGCGTCGCCGTCGTGGAGCGGGAGGACCCGGGCGAGGAATCCTGGTCGCGCCGGGGGGACCCCGCGGAGCTGGCCGCCGAGTTCGCGAGCTGGCACGGGGACGTGCGCGGGCTCGTGGACGCCATGGATCCGGCGACCTGCTTCCAGTGGGCCCTCTTCGATCGGGACCCCATGCCGCGCTGGCGCCGCGGCCGCCTCGTGCTCCTCGGTGACGCCTGCCATCCGACGCTGCCGTTCCTCGCCCAGGGCGCCGGCATGGCCATCGAGGACGCGCGCGTGCTCGCGAACTGCCTCGGGGCCCACGAAGAGATCGACGAGGCGCTCGCGCGCTACGAGCTCCTGCGCCGGGGTCGCACCGCCCGGATCCAGGAAGAGTCGCGGCGCAACGCGGCGGTCTTCCACTACGGCGGCCTCGCCGCCTGGGCGCGGAACCGCGCCCTGCGCCGCGCGGGACGGGACCGGCTCGACTGGCTCCACGGCTACGATCCGCTGCGGGTCCTGTGACCGGAGGTAGGGATCCGGGTCTCGAAGACGACGACGCCGGCAGGAGCCGGCGTCGACGTGGCAGGGCGAATGGCGGCCGAGGCCGCTTGCTTCTTCAGGTCAGTCCCAGGAGAGGGCGCCCCCGGTCTGGTACTCGGTGACCCGGGTCTCGAAGAAGTTCTTCTCCTTCTTGAGGTCCATGATCTCCGACATCCAGGGGAAGGGGTTCGTCACCCCCGGGAACTGTTCCGGCAGGCCGATCTGGGCCAGGCGCCGGTTGGCGATGAACTTCAGGTACTCCTCCATCATGGAGGCGTTCATGCCGAGGACGCCGCGCGGCATGGTGTCGCGGGCGTACTCGATCTCGAGCTGCGTGCCCTCGAGGATCATCTGGATCGCCTGCTGCTGCATGTCAGCGTCCCAGAGCTGCGGGTTCTCGATCTTGATCTGGTTGATCACGTCGATCCCGAAGTTCACGTGCATGGACTCGTCGCGGAGGATGTACTGGAACTGCTCCGCGGTGCCGGTCATCTTGTTCCGGCGGCCCATGGAGAGGATCTGCGTGAAGCCGCAGTAGAAGAAGATCCCCTCGAGCACGCAGTAGAAGGCGATGAGGTTCCGCAGCAGCTCCTGGTCCTGCTCCTTCGTGCCGGTGGCGAAGGTCGGATCGGAGATCCCCTGCGTGAACTTCAGCCCCCAGCTCGCCTTGCGTGCGACGCTCGGCACCTCGTGGTACATGTTGAAGATCTCGCCCTCGTCCATGCCGAGGGACTCGATGCAGTACTGGTAGGCGTGCGTGTGGATCGCCTCCTCGAAGGCCTGGCGCAGCAGGTACTGGCGGCACTCGGGGTTGGTGATCAGCCGGTAGATGGCGAGCACGAGGTTGTTCGCCACCAGCGAGTCCGCGGTGGAGAAGAAGCCCAGGGACCGCTTCACGATGATGCGCTCGTCCGGCGTGAGTCCGTCCTCGGACTTCCACAGGGCGATGTCCGCATTCATGTTCACTTCCTGCGGCATCCAGTGGTTCGCGCAGCCGTCGATGTACTTCTGCCAGGCCCACTCGTACTTGAAGGGCACGAGCTGGTTGAGGTCGGCGCGGGCGTTGATCATCCGCTTCTTGTCGACGGTGACGCGCTCGTAGGCCTCGCCGACGCCCTGGGTGGCGTCCTCGAGGTCCGCGAGGGCCTCCTGGGCGGCGCGCAGGTTCTCGTCCGGCGTGCTCACGTCGCCGTCCGTGGCCGGGGTCCGCACCGGGGCGGC
Source organism: Pseudomonadales bacterium (assembly GCA_036351515.1). Classification (GTDB taxonomy): domain Bacteria; phylum Pseudomonadota; class Gammaproteobacteria; order Pseudomonadales; family Azotimanducaceae; genus JAZBPF01. The sequence continues at coordinate 3,590 of JAZBPF010000074.1, forward strand.
GCGGACGGGGGCCGGAGCCGGCGTCTCGCGCTCGGCGAGCTCGGCCACGGCCGTGCGCACGGCGGCCTCGGTCTCCACCGGGGTCACCTCGGGCGTCGGCGCCGCCGCGACGGTCTCCTCCTCCGGCTCCACGCGCCGCAGCCGGGCGGCGGGGGGCGGGGTGGGGATGTCCTCGTGGTAGTCGTCCCAGCTCAGCATGGGAACCTCCTCGTCACTTGCTCGCACTGGCCCGTGCGCATGTGTTCGTTCGTGGCACGGCCTGCCGTCACTGGCAGGCCTCGCAGTCCGGATCGTCGATGGAGCAGGCCGCGGGCACGGGCGCCGGAGCCGCCTCGGCGGTCGGCGCCGCCGCCGGGGCGGCCTTCGCCGGCGCGCTGCCCCCGGCCGAGACCGCGTTGAGTCGGCTGCCGTCCACCGTCGACTTCTCCGTGTGCGTGGCCCCGAGGGCCCGCAGGTAGTAGGTGGTCTTCAGGCCCGAGAGCCAGGCCATCTTGTAGGTGACGTCGAGCTTCCGGCCCGAGGCCCCCTGGATGTAGAGGTTCAGGGACTGGGCCTGGTCGAGCCACTTCTGGCGCCGGGAGCCGGCCTCCACGAGCCAGCGGGGCTCCACCTCGAAGGCCGTGGCGTAGAGCGCCTTGAGCTCGTCCGGCACCCGGTCGATCTCCTGGACGCTGCCGTCGTAGTACTTCAGGTCGTTGACCATGACCTTGTCCCAGAGCCCCCGGTCCTTGAGGTCGTGGACCAGGAACGGGTTCACCACCGTGAACTCGCCCGAGAGGTTCGATTTCACGTAGAGGTTCTGGTAGGTCGGCTCGATGGACTGCGACACGCCGGTGATGTTGGCGATGGTCGCCGTCGGCGCGATGGCCATGACGTTCGAGTTGCGCATGCCCTGGGTGCGCACCTTCTCGCGCACCGCGTCCCAGTCGAAGCGGATCGTGCGGTCCATCTTCAGGAAGTCGGCGCCGCGCTCGCGCTCGAGGATCTCGATGGAGTCGATGGGCAGGATGCCCTTGCTCCAGAGCGAGCCCTCGAAGGTGGCGTAGCGGCCGCGCTCCACGGCGAGGTCGCTCGAGGCCTGGATCGCGTAGTAGCTGATCGCCTCCATGGAGCGGTCGGCGAAGTCGACGGCCGCGTCCGAGGCGTAGGCGATGCGCTGGCGGTAGAGCGCGTCCTGGAAGCCCATGAGGCCGAGGCCCACGGGGCGGTGGCGCATGTTCGACCGGCGCGCCTGGGGCACCGAGTAGTAGTTGATGTCGATGACGTTGTCGAGCATGCGCACGGCTGTGCGCACGGTCTTCTCGAGCTTCTCGAGGTCGAGGCCGTCCGGGCCCGTGTGCTGGGCCAGGTTCACGGAGCCGAGGTTGCACACGGCGATCTCGTCCTCGCTCGTGTTGAGCGTGATCTCCGTGCACAGGTTCGAGGAGTGGATCACCCCGGCGTGCTGCTGCGGCGAGCGCAGGTTGCAGCTGTCCTTGAAGGTGATCCAGGGATGCCCCGTCTCGAACAGCATGGAGAGCATCTTCCGCCACAGGTCCGCGGCCTTCACGCGCTTGAAGAGCGGCAGCTCGCCGCGCTCGGTCATGGCCTCGTACTCGAGGTAGCGCTGCTCGAAGGCCGTGCCCGTGAGGTCGTGGAGGTCCGGCGTGTCGCTCGGGGAGAAGAGGGTCCAGGACTTCTCCTCCATGACCCGCTTCATGAACAGGTCCGGCACCCAGTTCGCCGTGTTCATGTCGTGGGTCCGGCGGCGGTCGTCGCCGGTGTTCTTGCGCAGCTCGAGGAACTCCTCGATGTCGAGGTGCCAGGTCTCGAGGTAGGCGCAGACGGCGCCCTTGCGCTTGCCGCCCTGGTTCACGGCCACGGCGGTGTCGTTCACCACCTTCAGGAAGGGCACCACGCCCTGGCTCTTGCCGTTCGTGCCCTTGATGTAGGAGCCGAGGGCACGCACGGGCGTCCAGTCGTTGCCGAGGCCGCCGGCGAACTTCGAGAGCATGGCGTTGTCGTGGATCGCCCCGAAGATGCCGTGCAGGTCGTCCGGCACGGTCGTCAGGTAGCAGGACGAGAGCTGCGGACGCAGGGTCCCGGCATTGAACAGGGTCGGCGTCGAGCTCATGTAGTCGAAGCTCGAGAGCAGGTCGTAGAACTCGATGGCCCGCGCCTCGCGGTCCTCCTCCTGCTGCGCGAGCCCCATGGCCACGCGCATGAAGAAGCACTGGTGCAGCTCCAGGCGCACGCCGCCGGAGTGGAGAAAGTAGCGGTCGTAGAGCGTCTGCAGCCCGAGGTAGGTGAACTGCTGGTCGCGCTCCGGCTCGAGCGCAGCGCCGAGGCGGGCGAGGTCGAAGCGGGCGAGCTCCGGGTCGAGGAGCTCGAGCTCCACGCCGCGGCGCACGTAGGCCTCGAAGGCCGTCGGGTAGACCTGGCGCATCTGTCCCTGGGTGGCGGAGAAGTCCGCCTCCTCGGCGTCGGAGCGGCGCACGTCGAGGAAGGTGAGGGCCTCGCGGCGCAGCTCGTCGAGGAGCAGGCGCGCGGTGGCGTAGGTGTAGTTGGGCTCCTCCTCCACGAGGGTGCGGGCGCTGATCACCAGCGAGGTGCCCACGTCCTTCTGGGAGATGCCGTCGAACATGTTCTTCAGCGCCTCGTCGAGGATGCGCTGCGGCTCGACGCCGTCGAGGCCCTGGCAGGCCTCCGTGACGAGCACCTGCAGGCGCGCCACGTCCAGCGGCGCGACGCCGCCGTCGTCGAGGGCGACGTGGATGCCCGTGTCCGCGGGCACCTCGAGCTGCTCGGCGGCGCGCTCGGCCTGGCGGGCCCGGGCGCGCTCCTCCCGGTAGAGGACGTAGTCGCGGGCCACGCGGTGCTCGCCGGAGCGCATGAGCGCCAGCTCGACCTGATCCTGGATCTCCTCGATGTGGATGGTCCCGCCGGAGGGCATG
>JAZBPF010000075.1:0-8929 GCA_036351515.1 Pseudomonadales bacterium
CCGACCCGGCAGGGGGATGCCGCGACGCATGAGCGCCGACGTCCGCAACGAATACCTGGAAGTCCTCGACCACGCCGAGCTGCTCCACCCGCCCCAGGCCGTCGCCTGGGCCGTGGAGCGCTGCGCCGAGGCGGTCGCCGCCGAGTACGCGGAGCGGGACCCGCTGATCCTCTGCGTGATGGTCGGCGGCTTCCGCTTCGCCTCGGACCTCCTCGGCCACCTCGACTTCCCCCTCGAGGTCGACTACCTGCACGCCACCCGCTACGGCGACGAGACCCGGGGCGGGAGCCTGCGCTGGCTGCGCCGGCCGGAGCAGTCCCTGCGCGGCCGTCACGTGCTCGTGGTCGACGACATCCTCGACCAGGGCGTCACCCTCGCCGCGATCCTCCGCGCCTGCGAGGAGGCCGGCGCCAGCACCGTGGGCAGCGCCGTGCTCCTCGACAAGCAGGTCTCCGGTCGCGTGCTCGCCGCGGACTTCGCGGCGCTCACGATCCCGGACCGCTACGTCTTCGGCGAGGGCATGGACTTCAAGGGCTACGGCCGCAACCTGCGCGGCATCTGGGCGCTGGCCGAGCCCCGGTGAGGGGGCCGGCGCGGACGAGGGAGGCACGGTGACGATCGGGATCATCGCGGGGAGCGGCTTCGACCGCCTCGACGAACTGGAAGTGCTGCACGAGACCCACGGCACCACGCCCTGGGGCCGCGCATCGGCGCCGGTGCAGCAGGGACGGCTCCACGGCCAGCCGGTGCTCTTCCTCTCCCGGCACGGCGTCGGCCACGCCCTGGCGCCCCACGAGATCAACTACCGGGCGAACGTCGCCGCGCTCCGCGACGCGGGCGCCTCGGCGCTCCTCGGCGTGTACACGGTGGGCGGCATCACCGCCGGCGTGCTCGAACCCGGCACCCTCGTCGTCCCGCACCAGATCGTCGACTACACCTGGGGCCGGGAGCACACCTACTCGCAGCCCGGCGACGTGCTTCACGTGGACTTCTCCGAGCCCTTCGACGGGCCCCTGCGCGAGGTGCTCGTGACCGCGGCCCGGGAGGAGGGCGGGGCCGGCGCACCGCCGGTGGTGGACGGGGGAGTCTACGGCGCCTCGCAGGGCCCGCGGCTGGAGACCGCCGCCGAGATCGACCGCATGGAGCGCGACGGCTGCGACGTGGTGGGCATGACCGGCATGCCCGAGGTCTCCCTCGCCCGGGAGCTCGGCATGCGCATCGCGGGGATCTGCCTCGTGGTCAATCCCGCCGCCGGGCGCGGGGTGATCTCGATGGACGAGATTCGCGAGACCGCCGCTGCGGGCCGGGCCCGCATCCTCGCGACCCTCGCTCGCGCCGTGCCGCGCATCTCCTGACGGGTTTCTCAGGGCGCGGGGAGGGGCGGCAGGGTCTCCGGCTCCCAGGGCTCGATGCGCAGGAGCACCCCCAGGCGCGGATGGTCGAGGTAGTGCAGTTCCCCGGAGCGCATGCGCCGGGTCTGCCGCACGTGCACCCAGCCGGTCCCCGGCGGGGGCGCCGCTTCCGCCTCGATTCCGGCACCGGCCGCGCCGTAGAGGAAGAGGGGCTCCGTCGGATCCACCGGTGCGGGCACCGGCGCCTCCGGCGCGGCGTCCACCGGCAGGGGCTCGGCCCGGTACAGGTCCAGCTCCGCGTGCAGGTAGCGGCGCAGGGCCACGCCCACGGTGCCCACCAGCTCCGGCGTACCCGCCGCGCCGTCGCCGTCGAGCACGAGTACCGGGAAGGCCGGCGCCTCGGCCTCGAAGGGCTGGCGCCAGGCGAGGTGCGCGAGCACCTCCCGGCCGGCGCTGCGGGCGATGCGTCGGGCCTCGGTGCCGAGGAAGCGCTCGCCCTCCGGGACGCGGTGGAAGGCCAGGGCCATGGGGATCGCGAGAGCCGGCGGCTCGTCGAGGAGCGTCCAGCGCGGCCGCAGCGCGGGCACGGGCCGGGGCGCGGGGGGCGCCTCCACCGGCGCCCCGGTCGCCGGGGCCGCCGGGGCCGCCGGGGCCTCCGCGGGCGGGGTCCAGCGCAGGCGCTCGATGCCGCGCAGGCCCTCGAGCCCCGTCCCCGACGGGCGCTGCCGCTCCAGCCAGCGCAGCAGTTCGACGGTCCCGAGGTCGAGCCCCGGCGGCACCACGGCGTGCCGCGGCGCCGCGTCGGCGGAACCCCAGAGCATGGCCAGCTCGGCCACGGTCCGCGGCCGCAGGTCGTCCCCGGGCTCCGGCGCGAGCGCGAGCACGCCCGGCGGCAGCGCGGGCGTCGCGTCGGGATCGATCAGCGCCTCGCGCACGTCCGCGCCCCGGTCGAGGAAGAGCACGAGTTCCACCTGGTACCAGGGCAGGGGCTCGCCGCCGTCCGCCGCGGAGGCGGGGCCGCCGCCGAGCAGGAGGACGAGGAGCAGGAGCGCGCGCAGCCGCTCAGCCATGGGCGGCCCGCTTCAGGCTGCCCGCCTCGGAGCCCCGGCCGAGCTCCGCGAGGAGCCGGCCGACGGCCTCCATGCGCTTCTCCGGCTCCGCCATGGGCATGCGGAAGCGCAGGCGGCTGCCGCCCTCGAGGCGATAGCGCTCCGGCTGCTCCTGCACCAGGCGCACGAGCACGAGCGGATCCACCCGCGTCTCCTGCCCGAACTCGACGCGCCCGCCCTGTTCGCCGGCGTCCACGCGGACGATGCCCAGCGCCTCGGCGGCGAGCTTGAGCGTGGTCACGCGGATCAGGTTGCGCACGGGCTGGGGCGTGAGTCCGAAGCGGTCGATGAGTTCGCCGTGGAGCGCCTGCAGCGCTTCCTCGTCCGGCGCGCTGGCGATGCGCTTGTAGGTGATCAGACGCATGTGCACGTCGGGAAGATAGTCGTCGGGGATCAGCGCCGGCAGGTGCAGGTCCACCTCCACGCCCTCGGCGAGCGGCCGCTCCAGATCCGGCTCCCGCCCCTCGCGGATCGCCCGCGTGGCCCGCTCGAGCATCTCCATGTACAGGCCGAAGCCGATGGCCTGCATCTGCCCGGACTGCTCCTCGCCGAGGAGCTCGCCGGCGCCGCGGATCTCGAGGTCGTGGGTGGCGAGGTTGAAGCCCACGCCGAGTTCGCCGGCGGCCTCGATGGCCTCCAGGCGCTTCTTCGCGTCGTCGGTCATGGCCTTCGGATGGGGCGTGAGCAGGTAGGCGTAGGCCTGCCGGTGCGAGCGGCCCACGCGGCCCCGGAGCTGGTGCAGCTGGGCGAGGCCGAGGCGGTCCGCCCGGTCGATGACGATGGTGTTCGCGTTCGGGATGTCGATGCCCGTCTCGATGATCGTGCTGCACACGAGCACGTTCGCCCGCCGGTGGTAGAAGTCGCCCATGACCCGCTCGAGGTCGCGCTCGCGCATCTGCCCGTGGCCCACGGCGACTCGCGCCTCCGGGACGAGGGCCTGCAGCTCCTCCGCGGCACGCTCGATGGTGCGCACCTCGTTGTGCACGTAGAAGACCTGGCCGCCGCGCAGGAGTTCGCGCAGCACCGCCTCCTTCACGAGGCCGTCGGACTTCTGGCGCACGAAGGTCTTGATGGACAGGCGCTTCGCCGGCGGCGTGGCGATGATCGAGAGATCGCGCAGCCCGTGCATGGACAGGTTCAGGGTCCGGGGGATGGGCGTCGCCGTGAGCGTGAGCAGGTCCACCTCGGCGCGCAGGGCCTTCAGCTGCTCCTTCTGGCGCACGCCGAAGCGGTGCTCCTCGTCGATCACCACGAGCCCGAGGTCCTTGAAGCGGAAGTCCCGGGCGAGGAGCTTGTGCGTGCCGACGACGATGTCCACCTGGCCCGTGGCCATGCGCTCGGCGAGGCCCGTGAGCTCCTTGCCCGAGCGGAAGCGCGAGAGCACCTCGATGCGCACGGGCCAGTCCGCGAAGCGGTCCGAGAAGGTCTCGAAGTGCTGCTGGGCGAGGAGCGTGGTCGGCACGAGCACGGCCACCTGCTTGCCGCTGGCCACGGCGAGGAAGGCGGCCCGCATGGCCACCTCGGTCTTGCCGAAGCCCACGTCCCCGCACACGAGCCGATCCATGGCGTTGTCCGAACGCATGTCGGCGACCACGGCGGCGATCGCCTGCTCCTGGTCCGGCGTCTCCTCGAAGGGGAACTGGGCCGCGAAGCGGCGGAAGTCCTCGTCCGGCGCCGTGAAGCGGAAGCCCGGGCGGGCCGCCCGGCGCGCGTGGATGTCGAGGAGCTCCGCGGCCACGTCGCGGACCTTCTCCGCGGCCTTGCGCTTGGCCTTCTCCCACTGATCCGAGCCGAGCCGGTGCAGGGGCGCGTGGTCCTCGTCGGCACCCGTGTAGCGCGAGATGAGGTGCATGGAGGCGACGGGCACGTAGAGCTTCGCGCCGTCGGCGTACTCCAGGGTCAGGAACTCGGCGGTAGCGCCCCCGGTCTCGATCGTCTCGAGGCCCCGGTAGCGGCCGACGCCGTGGTCGACGTGCACCACCGGGGCCCCCTCGCGCAGCTCCGAGAGGCTGCGCACGACGGCCTCCGGCGCCTCCCCGCCGCGGCTCCGGCGCCGGCTCTGGCGCACCCGCTCCCCGAGGAGCGCCGCCTCCGGGACGATGGCGAGGGCGTCCTCGCCGAGGCGGAAGCCGCCCTCGAGGGGCGCGACGGCGAGGCCGACCGGTGCGTCGCCGGCGAGGAAGGCGTCGAAGCCCTCCACGTGCCGCGGCTGGACGCCGGCGTGCTGCAGCGTCTCGAGGAGGATCTCGCGGCGCCCCGGCGACTCGGCGCAGAAGAGCACCCGGGCGGGCGGCGGCACCGTGTCGCGCCCCCGCTCGAGCCAGCGCGCGACGGCGCCGGCGGGCTCCTCGGCGCGGGCGTCGTAGGCCACCGCCGGCAGCGGGCGCACGTCGAAGGCGAACACCGAGGTGCGTCCCGAGGCGCCGTCGTCGCGCAGGCGCACCTGACCGAAGGCGGAGAGGGCCCCGAAGAGCTCGTCGACGCCGACGAAGAGCGCCTCCGGCGGCAGGATCGGCCGCTCCGGATCCCAGCGCAGGTTCTCGTAGCGCTCCTCCACCTCGTGGCGGAAGCTGCGCGCCGTCTCCCCCGGATCGCCGCAGAGCACGGCGATCGTGTCCGTGGGCAGGTAGTCCGTCAGGGCCGAGAGTTCCTCGAAGAACAGCGGCAGGTAGTACTCGATCCCGGGCGGCGCGCCGCCGGCGGCCACGTCCTGGTAGACGGGGCAGCGCCGGGCGTCCACGTCGAAGTGCTGGTGCCAGCGGTCCTTGAAGGCGCGGATCGCCGGCGCGTCGAGGGGGAACTCCTTCGCCGGCAGCAGGCGGATCCGCTCCACGGTCTCGATCGTGCGCTGCGTCTCCGGCTCGAAGGTGCGCAGGCTCTCGATCTCGTCGTCGAAGAGATCGATGCGGTAGGGCACGTCGCTGCCCATGGGGAAGACGTCGAGGAGCGCGCCGCGCACCGCGTACTCGCCGTGCTCGAGCACCGTCTCCACGCGCCGGTAGCCCGCCGCCTGGAGCGCCTCCCGGCGCTCGGCGAGGTCGAAGGCGTCGCCCACGTCGAGCACGAGCGAGCGCCCCGCGAGCCATTCCGCCGGCGGCACCCGGTGCAGCAGCGTGGTGATGGGCACCACGAGCACGCCCCGGTGCAGCCCGGGCAGGCGCCGCAGGGTGTCGATGCGCTGCGAGACGATGTCCTGGTGCGGCGAGAAGCTGTCGTAGGCGAGCGTCTCCCAGTCGGGGAAGTGCAGCACCTCCGGATCGTCCGCCCGGTCCAGGAAGAAGCCGAGCTCCGCCTCCAGGCGGGCGGCCTCCCGCGTGTCCCGGGCCACCACCAGCAGCAGCCCCTCGCGGGCGCGCACGGCCTGGGCGAGGGCGAGGCTGTCCGCCCCCGGCACGAGGCCGGTCCAGGCGATGCGGTCGGAGACGGAGCGGGGCAGCGGCGGCGCGAAGGGATCGGCGGCGTTGGGCATCGGGGGAGCGGGTCGGTGGCGAGGCGCGCCATTGTACATGCTGGATCACAGCGCGTACCGGCCGCTCGAACGCCTTGAGGGTCAGGGGGTTACGAGGAGGTGACGATGACCCTGAAGCCCCATATTGCATCCGTATGGCAAGCCTACCTTAAGCGTCGGGCCGGGCGCATCGACTAGGCTTGTGCTGGCCAAGAAGTCGGAGGACCGAAGAGGTGGTCAAGCTAGTCGGATACCTGGCCGTAGGATTCGTGGCGCTCATCGCCTATGGGGCTGTTGCCACTGAAGAGCTTCGGTTTGACTGCCGAAATGCCCAAGAGAGGGTAGTGACGGTTGTAGAGCGACAATTACCGTGACCGGTCGGCGACAACTACGGTGGCCGGTCGAGCCTCCACGCCGAGGTCCCGAAGGGCCGGCGTGAGGGCCGGCCCGTGATGGGCGACAGTCCACGACTCTGACGCCAATCGGAGCAATGGACTTGCCAGGTAGACCCATCACGGACCAGCAGAGGCGACGTTACATGGAATTGAGGAACAAGCACGCGCAGCAGGATGCGGCGGCGCGTGCCGGGATCAGCGAACGGACCGCTCGGCGGATCGATCGAGGGGAATCGAAAGGCACGAGGTCGCCGCGGCGCTGGCGCACCCGGACCGACCCACTGGAGGACGTCTGGGAGCCTGTCCTCCAACCCATGCTCGAGGAGGCGCCGGCGCTCAAGCCGGTCACACTCCTCGAAGCCCTTGAAGAACACGACCCGGAAGTCGACTGGCGCCGCCACCGGCGGACGCTGGAGCGCCGGGTGCGCCGCTGGCGGGCACAGCACGGCCCGGACAAGACCGTGATGTTCCCGCAGAGCCACCCGCCGGGCCGTATCGGTCTGTCCGACTTCACCGACGCCTCGAAGCTCGAGGTCCGGATCGGCGGGAAGTCGTTTCCCCACCTGCTGTACCACTTCACACTGGCCGCCTCTCAGTGGGAACACGTGGAGGTGGTGGTCGGCGGCGAGAGCTACGTGGCGCTGGCCGAATGCCTGCAGAACGCCCTGTGGGCGCTCGGCGGCGTGCCGGAGATCCACCGGACGGATTCGCTGTCGGCGGCCTATCGGAACCTCGATCCCGAAGCGGCGGAGGACCTGACGCGACGCTACCGGGATCTGTGCGCGCACTACGGCATGACGCCGAGCCGGAACAACCGGGGGGAGGCGCACGAGAACGGCAGCGTGGAAGGCCCGCACGGGCACCTGAAGACGGCGCTGGACCAGGCGCTGCTGCTGCGCGGCAGTCGGGACTTCGAGGATCTTGGGGCCTGGCGCCGCTTCGTGGCCGAGCTGGTCGGCCGGCGCAACGCCCGGCGCCGCGCGGCGGTGCAGGTCGAGGCGCAGGCGTTGCGCCCCCTGCCAGTGCGCCGGACGGACGACTTCGAGGAGGCGATCGTCCAGGTGACGTCGTCGAGCGCGTTCACGCTGCGCAAGGTGTTCTACACGGTGCCCTCGCGCCTGATCGGCCACCGGTTGAAGGTGCGCCTGTACGACGACCGGCTGGAGTGTTTCCTGGGCACGGAGCCCGTCCTGACGCTGCCCCGGGGCCGGGCCACCGCCAAGAACCGGCGCGGCCACGTCGTCGACTACCGGCACGTGCTGGCGAGTCTGAAGCGCAAACCGCAGGCGCTGACGAACCTGAGCTACCGGGACGCGTTGCTGCCCGGCGAGGTCTGGCGCCGAACCTTCGAGGCCTTGCTGGCGGAGCTCGACGCCGGCATGGCCTGCCGGACCATGGTCGGGCTGCTGAGTCTCGCGCACGACCGCGGTTGTGAGGGCGAGTTGGGCGTGGCGCTGGGGGAGACCCTCGAGAGGGGCGTCCTGCCGGATCTGAAGTCGCTGACGCAGCGCTTCGCCGAATCTGAGCCGGCGAAACATCCTGTCGTGACGGTTGAGCTGCCGACGGCGGCCCACTACGAAGCCCTGATGCCGAGCCGCCGAGGTGTGGCATGAGCTGCGTCCACAGTGCGCGGCTGCCCACCCTGCTGACGGCGCTGAGGCTGCCGACGATCCGGCGGCAGTGGGAGACCTTCACGGCGCAGGCCGACGCCGAGGGCTGGCCCGCGGCCAGGTTGCTGGCCGCCCTTGCAGAGCTGGAGCTGGCCGAGCGCAGCCAGCGCCGGATCGAGCGGCACATGGAGCAGTCGCGGCTGCCCGCGGGGAAATCCTTCGACGGCTTCGACTTCGGTGCAGTGCCGATGGTTCGGCGGGCCCACCTCGAGGCCCTGGCGAGCGGCGATGCGTGGCTGGCCGGTGGTCAGAACGTCCTGATGTTCGGTCCGCCCGGGGCAGGCAAGACGCACCTGGCGGCGGGCCTGGGTCGCCGGCTGATCGAACAGGGCTACCGGGTGCTGTTCACGCGGACGACGGACCTGGTGCAGCGTCTGCAGACAGCACGGCGTGAGTTGAGCCTGCCGGGTGTGATCGAGAAGCTGGACAAGTTCGACCTGCTGATCCTCGACGACATCTCCTACGTGGAGAAGGACCAGGCAGAGACGAGCGTGCTGTTCGAGCTGATCTCGGCGCGCTACGAGCGGCGGTCGCTGCTGGTGACGGCGAACCAGCCCTTCGGTGAGTGGAATCGCATCTTCCCGGATCCGGCCATGACCGTGGCGGCGATCGACCGACTGGTGCACCACGCGACGATCTTCGAGATGAACGTGGAGAGTTACCGGCGGCGCAGTGCCGTCACCCGAGGCAAGGCAGCTGAAGAGGAGGTCAACGAAGGCTGAGCAGCACCCCGGCGCCCGTTACGGGACCGGCCAAGATAATTGTCGCTGACCGGCCAAGGTAGTTGACGCCCTACAGCCAGCGCCCCTCGATCTCCCGGGAGAGGAACGCCGAGACGCGCTCGTCGAGCTCCGCACACAGCCGCGAGACCTGCGACTTCGAGATGCCCGTCATGCCCATGGCCTGGACCAGGTCGTCGACCTTCCGCGTGCTGACGCCCTTCACGTAGGCCTCC
>JAZBPF010000076.1:0-7726 GCA_036351515.1 Pseudomonadales bacterium
GAGGCCCTCGTCGCTCGCGTCGAGCGGGAGCGGGGCCCGATCGAGTTCTTCGTGGCGAATGCCGGCGTCGGCGGACCGCTGGGTCCCCTCTGGGAGCTGGATCCGGCGGACTGGGCCTGGACCCTGGGCGTGAACGTCCAGGGCGTCGCGCACGGTCTCGCGGCGGTGCTGCCGCGCATGATCGGGCGACGCTCCGGCCACGTGCTCGTGGTGTCGTCGCTCGCCGGGGTCGCCGCGACGCCGTTCCTGGCCCCCTATGCGGCGAGCAAGCATGCGGTGATCGGCCTCGCCAGGGCCGTGGAGGCCGAGCTGGCCGTCCTCGGCGCTCCGATCGGAATCTCCGTGGTGTGCCCGGGGCCCGTGGAGAGCCGGATCGCCGACTCCGAGCGGTCGCGTCCCCCGGAGCTCCGGCCTCGCAGGCAGCCTGCGCCCGCGCTGCTCGAGCAGCTGCGTGCCGGTTTCGAGGCGGCGCTCGCCGATCCCATGCCGGCGTCGCGGTTCGCGGAGCGCGTGCTGGCCGAACTCGAGGCCGGGACGAGCTTCCTGCTCACGCACGTCGAGGGCCTCGACGACGTGTCCCGAGCCCTCGAGCGCACCTCCGCGGCGGTCGAGCGAGCACGGACGCCGGATTCGGTCGGGCCGGCGTGACGCGGCGGGAACCCCGCCGGCGTCGCCGATTCAGCCGACGGCCCCCGGGACCGGGCGTGGCCCCCGGGCCGGGCCCATCGGGCGGCGAGAGGCGAGGAGCGCCCCTTCCGCGACGGCGAGATTGATCGCCCAGCCACCGCCCATGGCGAGGGTGCGGGCCGTCTCGCCGGTCATGCCGAACCCGTCCAGGAGCAGCAGGTGCGTGAAGACCTGCGTCCCCGCGCCCTGGGCCAGCGCGTAGGCCCGCATCATCCAGGCCCCGTGCGCGCGGAACTCGCGGTTCCGTACCGCCCGGGTACCGAAGACCAGGGCGACCGTCAGGGCGAAGACGACCGCCAGACGCAGCATCGTCAGCACCGTACCGTCGTGCTCGCCCAGCGGGTAGACGGCCGTCAGCCACCCCCCGGAACCCGCCGAGAGCAGCCCGGCGGGGACCAGGATCCGGCCCGCGCGGCCGTGCCATCGGGTCCGTGCGCGCCGCAGCCGGGAGGAGAACTGGAAGGCGCCCAGGGTCGCGAAGAGCGCCGAGCTGAGGACGTGCAGACCGAGCGCCCACTCGTGGCCCGTCACCCGGTCCTGCCCCGGGATCCAGTCCGCGCCGAGCAGCGTGGAGACCACGCGCAGGACGCCGCCCAGGGCAGGCACGGCGCTCAGCATTAGCAGGCCGGCGATCACGAGGCCCTCTCGCCGCGCGCTCACAGCCACAGGTCTCCGCAGGCGAGCGGGTGTCCGCGTGGAAGGCGCGGCGTGGCAGGTTCCCGGCCTTCGTCCGCCCGGGACGAAGGCTCCGACCCCGGCTCGCCTCCCGTGAGCGCGAGCAGGGCGACGAGGGCGATCAGGACGATCCTGTCGGACCGGGTGAAGGCGAACATGGAGGGGTCTCCGCAGCGCTCGGCGATGCGGTGTACTGTATTCATGCGTCCATGGCTGGGATATTGGCGCGAAACGCATCCGAGGCATACGCGGGCGCATGAATTCTTCGAGATCCTTCGACTGGAACCACGCGCGCGCCTTCCTGGCCACCGCCGAGGAAGGCTCCCTGTCGGCTGCCGCCCGCGCGCTCGGCACCACCCAGCCGACCATGGGTCGGCAGATCGCGGCCCTCGAGCGCGAGCTGGGCGTGGTCCTCTTCGAGCGGGTGGGGCGGGGCCTCGTGCTCACGCCGAGCGGCGAGCGGCTGCTCGCGCACGTGCGTGGCATGGGGGTCGCCGCGTCCGGGCTCGCGCTGGCGGCCTCGGGCGCCAGCGAGGCCGTGGAGGGGCAGGTCGCGGTGACCGCCAGCGATCTGCTGTGCGTGGCGCTCCTGCCGCCGATCGTCGCCGAGCTGCGGCGTCGGGCGCCGGGGATCCGTCTCGAGCTGGTGGCTTCCAACAGCCTGCGGGACCTGCTCCGTCGGGAGGCCGACATCGCCGTCCGCCACGTCGAGACCCAGGCCGGCGAGCTCATCGCCCGGCGCCTGCGCGATCACGATGCCTGGCTCTACGCCGCGCCGGCCTACCTCGAGCGCTGCGGCCCCCTCGAACAACCGTCGGATCTGCAGCGTCTGGATCTCGTCGGCTTCTCCGCCTCCGCCGCGGAGACGGCCGCTCGCCTCGGCGGCGGCTACGGTATCGAGCTCTCCGAGGACCAGGTGCGCTCGACCTCCGAGAACGGCGTCGCCATCCGCGAGCTGGTCGCCGCGGGGCTCGGGGTCTCGCCGCTGCCCGAGCACCTCGGGGATCGGGACCCGCGCCTCGTGCGGGTGCCGCTCGACCTTCCGCCTCTCGTCTTCCCGACCTGGCTGGTCGCGCATCGGGAACTGCACCGGAGCGCGCGGATCCGCATCGTGTTCGATCTGCTGCTGGAGTTCCTGGACGCGTGAGACGCCCCGGCCGGCCGACCCTCGTGGCACGCGTCCGCCGAAGAGCCACTATGGTTGCCGCAGAGGGCGAGGCGTTCGGGAGTCCGGGCCGTGGGGAAAGCCGGCCGCTGGTTCGAGTTCCTGGTCGTCGCGGCTTCGGTGGCCGGGGCGCTCCACGTCCTGGTCGCGCTCCTGCTGGACGGCCGCACCGCGCGGGACACCACGCTGGTGACGAGCCTCCACTGCCTCTGGGCGGCCCGGCTCGTCCTGGGCTTCCGGCGCGGCTGGATCACCGACCGCTTCGCCTTCCTCGGCACGGCCGGCATGAACGACCTGCTGCGCATCACGGGCGCCACGGTGCTGGACCGGCGCGAGGACCGTTGGGAGTACTGGAACTACATCCTCCGCGAGAGCGCCCTGTGTGTCGTGTGCTGGCTGCTCTTCGTCGGGAACATCGTCGTGCCGCCCCTGCTCCAGCGGGCGGGTCTGCCGGTCCAGGGAGCGGCGGGGCCGGTTCAGCCCTTCCCGAACGCCGCCAGCCGCGCCTCCATGTCCGGACCGCGGCCCGGGCTGTTCGTCCGTGCCCACCGGGGACCGCCCCGCCTTCCCCCGGTCCGTTCACCAGCAGCTTGTCCGCTCCACCCCTGGACACCCATCGATTCCGGCGCCCCACCCACCCTGGACACCCAACCCGGGTCTGACCGAGCGCGGTTCGTCGCTGGCTGAACGGTCGATCGGCTCTGCCTCCGCATGTCTGGCGTTCGAAGTGACGACTTACTCATTCGAGGGCCCTCGTGCCACAAGGGCGGGTTCGTGGGTGTCCAGGACTTGCGCGGTGAGGATGGCTGTCCAGACCATCTCGACCTCCTTGCAGCCCCCTCCTGCCGTCCGGATTCCCTCTGCGGGGGAGGGTCTTGCTCCCGGTCCGGGTGCTGGTGCAGGACCGGCGCGTTGACGGTCCGTCCGGCACTTCGTATGGTTTCCCATATGAAGACGACCCTGAACATCGACGACTCCGTCATGCAGCGGTTGCGCGAGGAAGCCGCGCGGCAGGGGCGGACGATGTCCGAACTCGTCGAGGGAGGGCTGCGTCTGATTCTCGATGGTCCGCGGCAGGATGCGGGAGCCCCTGCAGCGCGGCGCGCGACCACCCTTCCGACCTGGGACAGCGGCGGTGCGCGCGTCGATCTCGCCGATCGGGAGGCGCTCCGGGAGCGGATGGAAGGCGACTGACGGGTGTTCGTCGTCGACACGAACGTCCTGCTCTACGCGGCGGACTCCAGCAGCGAATTCCACGAGCCGTGTCGAACGCTACTGCAGCGTTCCCTGGATCAGGCCGGCCCCTGGTTCCTCACCTGGGGAATCTGCTACGAGTTCCTCCGGGTGAGCACGCATCCGGGCGTGTTCCTGCGCCCCTGGTCCATCGAGGCGGCGCTCGATTTCCTCACGGTGCTTCTCGACGGGCCGAGCACGTCCCTGCTGGTCCCGACGGCTCGCCACGCGGCGGTGCTCGCTCAGTGCGTGGAAGAGATGCCCGAGGCGCGAGGCAATCTCGTGCACGACCTGCACACCGCCGTGCTGATGCGCGAGCACGGCATCTCGCGGATCGTCACGCGGGATGCGGACTTCCGCCGCTTCCGGTTCCTCGACGTGGTCGATCCCCTGCGGCCCTGATCCGGCCGGCGCCCGGCCTCAGCCCTTCCCGAAGGCCGCGAGCCGTTCCTCCATGTCCGGGCCGCGGCCCGGGCTGTTCGCCCGCTCCCACCGCGGCCCTTCCTCGCCCGGGCGCGCCAGCGCGCCGTTCACGAGCATCTTGTCCGCGCGGAGCGTGAACCAGGAGTTCTCGAGGAAGCTGCGGGCGAGGGCCTCGGCGCGGGGCAGGAGTTCCGCGTCGGGGACGCACTCCAGCGCGAGGCCGATCTCGACGGCCTCCGCGCCGCGCACCACCCGGCCCGAGAACATCAGCTCCTTGGCGCGCTGGACGCCCACGCGTCGCGGCAGGCGCGAGCCCATGCCCCAGGTCGGGGACATGCCCCACTTCCCGTGCGTGTCGCAGAACTTCGCGGATTCCCCGGCGAGGATCAGGTCCGCGCCGAGCGCGAGCTCGAGGGAACCGGTGTAGCAATGGCCCTGGACCGCCGCGATCACGGGCTGCGGCAGGGCCTCCAGGGCGTCGATGGTCTCGGCCTGGAAGTGCGGCGACGGCGCCGTCTCGCCGGCCTGGATCGCCTTCAGGTCGTTGCCGGCGCTGAAGGATCGGCCGGCACCTGCGAGAATGACGGCGCCGATGTCGTCCGTGCGCCCGGCGAGTTCGTCGAGGTGCCCGCGCAGCGCGACGAAGAGCGACGGGCTGAGGGCGTTCAGCGCCTCGGGCCGGTTCAGCGTCAGCGTGCACAGGCCGTCGCGCTCCTCGCGCAGCACCGGATCGGCCATGATCGTCTCCCCCTCCAGCGGCCGGCCCCCCGCGGTCCGGCCCGGTCTTCGAGGATACAGCGCCCGTGAGCGAGGATCTCGGCAGCTTCGACGTGGTGGTGGTCGGCGGCGGCATCGCCGGCGTGTCCGTGGCCGGTGAGCTCGCGCCGGAGGCGCGCGTGCTCGTCCTCGAGCGCGAGGCGCAGCCCGCCTATCACGCCTCCGGGCGCTCCGCGGCCATCTACATCGAGCCCTACAGCAGCGACCCGATCTTCGCGCTGACCATGGCGACGCTGCCGTTCCTGCGCGAGCCCCCCGACGGCTTCACGGAGGTGCCGCTGATCGAGCACCGGGGCTACCTGCTCCTCGCGCCGCAGGGCACGGAGGCGGACGTCGACGCCTATCTCGAGCGCTGGCAGCACCGCTGCACGGCGATCGAGGAGATCTCCATGGACGAGGCGCACCGCCGCCTGCCCGTGCTCCGGGAGGGCTACGCCACGCGCGCGGTCTACGACGACAACGCCCTGGCGCTCGACACGAACGAGATGATCCAGGGCTGGCTGCGCCGGGTGCGGGCCCACGGCGGGGCCTTCCGGGGCGACGCGGAGGTGACCGCGGTGCGCCGCGAGGGGGAGGACTTCGTGATCGAGAGCTCCGCCGGGACGGCGCGGGCGCCGATCCTCGTGAACGCTGCCGGAGCCTGGGCGTCCCTCCTCGGCCGCCTGGCCGGGGCCTCGCCGCTCGCCTTCGTGCCCAAGCGCCGCTCCGCCGTGCTCGTGGAGGCGCCGACGGGACAGGACGTCTCGGGCTGGCCCGCGGTCTCCTCGCTGCAGAAGAGCTTCTACTTCAAGCCCGAGGGCGGGGCGCTGATGATCTCGCCCGCCGACGAGACCGCCGTGGAGCCGGCGGACGCGCGCCCGGAGGAGTTCGACCTCGCCGTGGCCGTGGACCGGGCGGAGCAGTGTGCCGAGCTCGGCGTGCGCCGCTTCCTCGCCACCTGGGCGGGCCTGCGCACCTTCGCGCCGGACGACGTGCCGGTCTTCGGCTTCGATCCGTCCCTGCCGGGCTTCTACTGGTGCGCCGGGCAGGGCGGGACGGGCTTCCAGACCGCGGACGCAGCCGCGCGCTGGTGCGCAGCGGAGATCCTCGGCCGTGAATTCCCGCGGGACGTGCGCGACCGGGGCCTCGCGCCCGGGGACGTGGCCCCCGGTCGCTTCCTCTGACGCTCGCCTACAGCCCGAGCACGAGCTTCGCGACGATGTTCCGCTGCACCTCGTCCGTACCGCCGGCGATGGAGAGCGCGCGGCAGTTCAGGTAGTGCGGCACCGCCGTCAGGGCCGGTTCCGGCGCCACCGGTTCGACGTTCCGCCCCACGGGAACGCGGGCCTCGGGCTGGTGCACGAGGCCCCAGAGGCCCACGGCTTCCACGGCCAGTTCCGTGATGCGCTGGCTGACCTCGCCGCTGCGGGTCTTCAGGATCGACGACTCCGGTCCCGGGTTCTGGCCCTGGGAGAGGGCCGAGAGGATCCTCGCCTCGAGGAAGCGCACGGCCTCCGCCTCGATCTCCACGCGGTCCACCTTGCGCCGGAAGTCGGCGTCCGCGCCCAGGGCGTCGGCGAGGCGCCGCAGCCGCGCGATCCCCGCTGCGAGCCGCGGTCCGCCGCCCCCGCCGCCGCGCTCGAACTCGAGCAGGTACTTGGCCACACGCCAGCCGTCGTCCTCGGCGCCCACGCGGTTCACGACCGGGACGCGGACGTGCTCGAAGAACACCGTGTTCACCTCGTGCTCGCCGGAGACGAAGACGATGGGCTCCACGGTGATCCCGGGCGTGTCCATGTCCAGCAGCAGGAAGGTGATCCCTTCCTGGGGGCGCCCGTCGCGCCGCGTGCGCACGAGGCAGAACATGCGGTTCGCGTGCTGCGCGTGCGTGGTCCAGAGCTTCGTGCCGTGCAGCACGTAGTGGTCCCCGTCGCGCTCGGCGCGGAGCTGGAGCGAGGCGAGATCCGAGCCGGCGCCGGGCTCGGAGTAGCCCTGGCACCAGTAGTCCTCCCCCGAGAGGATCCGCGGCAGGTAGTACCCTTGCTGTTCCGGCGTGCCGTGACCCATGAGCACGGGCCCGCACATGCCGAGGCCCATGGGCGCGAGGGACGGAGCCCCCGCCGCGGCGCACTCGGCCGCGAACAGGTGGCGCTGCACGAGGCTCCAGCCGGGGCCGCCGAAGCGCTCCGGCCAGGCCGGGGCGACCCAACCCCGGGCGTGGAGGATGCGGTGCCAGCGCAGGTTCGTGGCGTGGTCCTGGAACATGCCCGCGTTGCGCGCCGCCCCGGCGCGCAGCTCGTCGTCGAGGGCCGACGCGAGGAAGTCCCGGACCTCCTCGCGGAAGGCCTCGTCCTCCGGGCTCAGACGCAGATCCACGATCGCTCCTCCCTCCTCTTCCCGTGGCAAGCCTCGCCGCGCCGACGACCGCGCGCAAGCGCGCCGTTGTCCTGGGTCAAGGCGGTCGCCGGGAAGGACGGCGAGGCTTCGAGCGAGGGGAGGTGCGTCATGGCGGAAGCGAAGGACGGGACGGTCGCGCCGGGATTCGCCCGTTCGGAGGCGCTCTACGCGCGTGCCCGGGAAGTCATCCCCGGCGGCATCCCGGGCATCCGCGCCCCGGAGAACTTCGTCCGCGGCGCCTATCCGGTGCTCCTCGAGGGCGGCCGCGGCGGCTGCATCACGGACGTGGACGGCCGCGAGTACGTGGACCTGCTCCTCGGCTACGGCCCGGTGATCCTCGGGCACGGGGAGGCCGTCGTCGACGACGCGGTGTCGGACCGGGCCCGCCGC
>JAZBPF010000077.1:0-6971 GCA_036351515.1 Pseudomonadales bacterium
CGCGAGGAGCGGATCGCCGCCCCCGGCCACGAGCACGTCGACGCCGGAGAGCTCGGCGGCGAGGGCCCGGTGCGCGTCGAGGTCCTCGAGCTGGCCGACGACGATCACGAGGCGCGCGCCGGCGGCCCGCAGCTGGTCGATGCGCTGCTGGATCCCCGGCACCAGCTCGTCCTCGGCGGGCGGCACGAGGCCGCGGACGGCGGTGCGGCGCGCCAGCGTCGGGGAGATCGCCCCGACGACGCCCACGCGGCGCGCGGCGACCTCGAGGAGCACGCTGTCCGGCAGCCGGCCGTCGTCGACGAGGGAGAAGAAGGAGGGTTCCTGGGCGACGCCGAGGTCGGTCCCGAGGAAGGGCACCGGGGGTTCCACGTCCTGGACGATGCCCGCGAAGAAGGAGGGCCCGAGCGCCAGATCGCTCGTGCCGACGAGCGCGACGTCGGGACGCAGGAGCTCCAGCACCCGCGAGTCGTAGCGTTCCGCCGCGGCCGCGAGGGAGACGGACAGCTCCGGACCGGGCGCGATCGTGTCGCCGGCGTTCACGTAGAGCACGCTGCGGGCCTCCTCGCGGAGGCGCTCGAGCACGGTGGCGAAGCGCGCCACGCCGCCCGCGTCCGGAAAGGCCTCGCCGGCGCCGAGGAGCGCGGAGGCCGCGCCCGAGTGGTGCAGCAGCGTGAGCGTGGGACCGGTGTAGAGGGTCGCGAAGGCCTCGGGCAGGGTCGTGCCCCGGGCCTGCTCGATGGCGTCCACCGCCGCGTCCACGGCGCTCGCCACCGCGTCCGGGACGTCGGCGTCGAAGGTGCCGTCCTCGAAGAGATCCACGATCAGCGTCTCCACGTCCCCGTCCACGCCGGCGGTCCGGAGTTCCGCGAAGGCGGCGGCGTAGGCGTCGGCGAGCGCCCCGACGCCGGGATCGGACGCGAGGGCGGCCTCGAGCGCGGCGATGCGGGCCGGACCGTCGAAGGCGGGGGCGTCCGCCTGCTCGTGCACCAGGGCGCGGGCGATGACCGTGCGGCCGGGGTCCGCCCGGAGCCCTTCGAGGTCGTCGCCCGCGGAGAGCCCGGCCGTGGACACGAAGGTGCGCACCTGCAGGCCGACGAAGCCCGGCGCCGGGCAGCGCACGACGCCGCCGAAGCCCGCCGGCACGAGGAGCAGGAAGGCGCCGGCGTCGTCCGTGATGGCGTCGTCCACGAAGGCCCCGGCGCCGGTCACCGCCTCGCAGCGCACGGCGGCCAGGGGCCCGGACGCCGTCTCGGCGACGCCGCGCAGCGCGATCGTGGAGCGCGTCACGAGCGTCCCGTCGTTCTCGCCGCAGGCGACGAGGCCCAGGGCGAGCAGGGTCCCGGCGATCCGGGACACGGCCGATGCGGGACGCGGTCGCGCCATGGGTCTCTCCTGCTGCGGAACGGACGGGGGCGCCCGGCGGGGGCGGCCGCGCGCCATGAGACACGGCTCGCCGGACCGCGTCCAGTGGCGCGCCCTCGCGTTGGCGCCCCCTCCCTGGAGCGCTATGCTGCCGGGCCGCGCCGGAGTGGTGAAACTGGTAGACGCGCCGGACTCAAAATCCGGTCCCCGCGAGGGGGTGAGGGTTCGAGTCCCTCCTCCGGCACCAGCCCCTCGCCGGGGAGACGTCATGGCCGCCCCGGTCCGCTTCCTCCTCCGCAGCCTCCTCGCCGGCACCGGCCTGCTCCTGACCGCACTCCTCCTGCTCTGGCTCCTGTCGCCCCGGCTCGCGCCGTACGTCGCACGCCCCCTGCTCGCCGCCCGGGGCCTCGAACTCGCGGAACTCGCCCTCGACCGTCCGGGCCCCGGGGGACTGCTCGTGCGCCGCCTGGAGCTCGTGCACGTGGACTCCGGCAGCCGGGTGCGCGCCCTCGATCTGCGGCTCTCCGGCCGCGGTTCGGCGCCCGTGCGCGCAGCCCTGGACGTCGCGCGGCTCGAGGTCGAGCTCGACGCGCCGGCGTCTTCCGAACCGGACGACGGGGACGGGGCGCCGCTCCCCTCCCCGCCGGCCCTGCCCGCCTGGCCGCCGCTCGAGCTCCGGGTGCGAGCGCTGACGACCACGCTGCGGCGCGAGGAAACCGTCTGGCGCCTGGAGGGATCGGCCACGGCCACCCCTGCGGGCGCGGCCCTCGACGGTACGCTGGCGTGGCCCGGGCGCCCGGAGCCCCTCGCCGTCGCGCTGGCGCTGGCGCCGCAGGGCGCCCTGCGCGCGACCCTCGGGACCGGCCGGAACCCGGAGGCGATGACACTCGTCGGGGGCCTCGCCGAGGACGCGGGCGGACTCGCCTTCGCCGGCACGCTCGGAGGCCGCATCGCGCCGCTCCTTGCCGATCCGCGCCTGCCGGCCCTCGAGCTGGCAGTCGCCGGGGCCGTCACCCTGGCCGGCGGCGGCGCGCGGCTCCGGCTCGATGCCGAGAGCCGCGCCGAGGCCGAAGTGGTGCTCGACGGCGCCGCGACGCGGCTCGCCACGACGCTCGACGGTCCCCTCTCGGTGACCCTGGGCGCGGATCGGTCCCTCTCCGGCGAGGGCCGGCTGCCGCTGCGCTTCGCGTTCGAGGACGGCGCGCGGTCCGCGAGCGGCTCGCTGACGCTGGCGGCGCCCGGAGGTTCCCTCGCGCGGCCGGAGACGGAGCTGCGCCTGCAGGCGACGGTGCGCGACGGACCGCGCTCGTTCGCGGGGACGGCCCGGGGCCGGCTGTCCCGGAACGCCGCCGACGGCCGCGTCGCCCTGGCGCCGGAGGCGACGCTCGACTTCGCCCACCTCGACGACGGCGCGACGCGCCTCGAGGCGCTCCGCGTGACCCTGCCCGAGGGGCTGACGCTGACGCCGGCCAGCGGCGCCCTCGAGACGACGCCGGTGCACCTCTCCCTCGGCGCCCTGGAAGGCACCCGGGGCCGGGTCGCGCCCGTGCCCCTGGCGGGCGACGGGACCCTGGGACACCAGGAGGGCAGCACGACGCTTTCCCTGGAGCTCGCCGCCGACGACGGGAGCCTCGGGGCGCGCCTGGACCTGGAGCTCGCCGCCGGGTCCGGGGCCGGCCGCGCCGCGCTCGTGCTCCGCCATGCGGGGCTCGCCGCCGAGGGGACGGTGGCACGGCTCGCGGGCGCCTTCCTGCCCGGGCCCTGGCCCGCCACGGCGGGGGCCCTCACCGGCCGCGGCGCCCTCGCCTGGTCGCCGGAAGGAGCCCTGGAGGGCTCGGGGTCCCTCGATCTCCGCGGCGGCGCCGGGGTCCTCGACACGCTCCGGCTCGAGGGCGGAACCCTGCGCGCCGAGGGCCGGATCCGGGGGACGGACCTCGAGCTCCCGCAGCTCGAGCTCGGGGCGGAGCTCCTCGAGGCGCGGGCCCCCGACGGCGCGGTCCGGGTCGCCGCCCGCGCCCTCGTCCTCGCGGCACCGGGAAGGATCCAGTTCGGGGAGGACGGTCCCGACGGCGCCTTCGCCCTCCAGGGCGGTCTCGCCTCCGTCGAGAGCGCCGCGGCCACCGCCGAGGCCCCGAGCCTCGAGGGAACGCTGACGGTCGCGGGCGACGGCACGGTGGCGCAGCTCCGGCTGGGCGTTCCGGTGGTGGAGGCGGGGGTGACGCTCACGGACGCCCGGTGCGCGGTGCGGGCGGACCCTGCGGCGATCCTGCTCACGGACTGCGGCGCCGCGACGCTCGGAGGGCGCCTGGCGATCCCCCGGGCGACCCTCGCCCCCGGATCCGACGGAGCGCTCTCGGGCACCCTGCCGGTGGCCCTGCAGGGACTCGAGCTCGCCGAGCTCCTGGCCCTGCTCCGGGATCCGGCCCTCTCCGGTTCGGGCGTCCTCGACGGCGCGGTGCCCGTGACCCTCGCCGGCGCTTCGGTCACCGTCGAGGACGGCCGCCTCGCGGCGCGCCCGCCCGGGGGACGGCTGCGCTACGCCGCCGAGCCGGCCCTCCGCGCCCGCCTCTCGCAGCCCGGGATCGCCCTCGCCCTGGACGCCCTGCGGGACTTCCGCTACGAGCGGCTGGCGGTGGACGCGGACTACGGCGGCGACGGGACCCTCGCCCTCGACGTGCGCCTGGAGGGCGCGAACCCGGAGCTCGAGGGCGGCCGCCCCGTGCACTTCAACCTGACCGTGACCCAGAACCTCCCGGTGCTGTTGCAAAGCCTCCGGCTGTCGCAGAACATCGGAGAGTCCTTCGAACGCAGGCTCCGGGAGCGGTCGCTCGAGCCATGACCCCAAGACTTCCTCTCGCGACCGTGCTCCTGGCCCTCGCGGCCTGCACGCCCACGGTGAAGGTCGCCACCGACGAGCCGATCACCATCAACCTCAACGTGAACATCCAGCACGAGATCCGCGTGAAGGTGGAACGCGACCTCGAGGATCTGTTCGCGGAAGAGAGCGAACTCTTCTGATGACCCTCCGCGTCTCCCGGCTGCTCCGACCGATGCTCGCTGCGCTCCTCGCCGCGGCGGCCCTGTCCGCCGCGGCGCTCGGCCTCGACGAGGCGAAGGCCCGCGGTCTCGTGGGGGAGCGGCCCGACGGCTATCTCGGCATCGTGGAGCCGGCGAGCGCCGGCGCGGAGGTGCGCGAACTGGTCGAGTCCGTGAACGCCCGGCGCCGCGACGAGTACCAGCGCATCGCCGAGGCGAACGGCGTGTCCCTCGACGTCGTGCGTCAGCTCGCGGGCAAGAAGGCCATCGAGCGCACGCCCCCCGGGCAGTGGGTGCTCCTCCCCGACGGACGCTGGACCCGGAAGTAACCGCGGCCGTCGGCCGTCTCGAGGGCTTCAGCCGCCCGCGCCCGCCTCGAACCGCTCCGCCAGCGCCTGCGTCGCCCGCGCCCAGGACGAGACGCGGGGCGCGCTGTCCACGAGCAGCAGCACCCCCGCCCGCCCCGTGTCCCGGTCGAGCCAGGCCAGCGTCCCCCAGCCGCCGGGGCGCTCGAGCCGCCGGCACCGCGCCCCGTCCCGGCGCACGCACCAGACTCCGAGGGCGTACTCGCGCCCCGCCGTCTCCTCCCCCCGCGGCAGCCCCTCCGTGCGCACGGTCTCCAGGGCCTCCACCGTCGCCGGCCGGAGGTTCGCGACGCCGCCGTAGCGCCCCTCCTGCTGCAGCAGGGAGAGGAAGCGGCCGTAGTCCTCGAGGGAGAGGTGGAGTCCGCGCGCTGGATCCACGCGCCCCTGGCGTGCCGGCGCGCCCCGTGCGCCGCCCCAGGCCGCACCCTCCATGGACAGGGGCCAGGCGAGACACTCCACGAAGAGCCGACGCCAGCTGCGGCCGCTCTCCAGTTCCATGGCGCGCGCCGCGAGCTCGGGGCCCGGGGAGGCCGGCTCGAAGCGGGTGCCGGGGGCGGCCGGGTAGCGCGCCGCGAGCGCCCGGACGGCGGCGTCGAGGGAGACGTCCGAGGCGAAGCCCGCGTCGCGCCGGGCCGGCGCGCCCGCGCTGTGCGAGAGCAGCTGGGCGAGCGTGGCCCGGCCCCAGGCGCCGGGGAGCTCCGGCAGCCAGCGCCCGAGAGGGGTCTCGAGGGGCACGGCGGCGCGTTCCGCGGCGCAGGCCACGGTCGCCGCCGCGAGCCACGCGCCGGCCTCCGCCACGGGCACCGGCGTGCTCGCGCCGAGCTCGCCGGCCGCGTGCCGGAACACCACCGTTCCCGCGTCCAGCAGGAGCAGCCCCACCCCGTCGAGGGACCCGTCCCGCACGGGCGCCTCGAGCCAGGCGCGGAGCGCCGCGGCGTCGACCCGCGCGGGCGGCGTGGGCACCGGGACCGGTCGGGTGGCACCGCCGAGGGCCCGCTCGAGGGTCCAGAGGCGCAGTTCGCGGCCCTCGAGGAGACCGGAGCCGTCGCCGTCGACGGCGGGGAAGGCCCGGGCGAGCACCGGAGGCGCCTCGTCGGGGGCGAGGCGTCCGTCGCCGTCCCGATCGAGGCGGCCGAGCGGATCCGGAAGCCGCGGGTCGAGGAGCACGGCGAAGCCGAGCAGGCACAGCGCGCCGAGGAGCAGCGGCAGCAGGCGCCTCATGCGTCTCGTCCCGGCGTCGGCGGCGCCGCTACACTGCGCGCGTGCCGCCCTTCGTCCGCCTCCTCGTCCTGCTCCCCGCCCTGGCACTGGTGCTCGGTGGCTGCGCGGCGGCGCCCCGCCCGGCGCAGGGCCCGGTCGCCGGCGAGCTCACGGGCGTCCCCTTCTTCCCCCAGCGCCGCTACCAGTGCGGTCCGGCCGCCCTCGCCACGGTGCTCGTGGACGCCGGCGTCGACACCGATCCGGAACGACTGGTGCCTCGGGTCTGGCTGCCCGGACGCCGCGGCAGCCTGCAGCTGGAGCTCCGCGCCGCGACCCGGCGCGCGGGACGCGTGCCCTGGGAGCTTCCCGCAGACGTCGACGCCCTCGCCCGCGCCCTCGAGGCGGGACGGCCGGTCCTCGTGCTGCAGAACCTCGGCACCGCCTGGTGGCCGCTCTGGCACTACGCGGTGGTGGTGGGCCTCGACGAACGCCGGGTGGTGCTGCGCAGCGGCGAGCGGGCGCGGCGCATCGAGCGCCGCGAGGCATTCCTCGAGAGCTGGGCGCGGGCCGATCACTGGAGCCTCGTGGTGCTCGACGGCGACCGGCTGCCGGAGGACGCGGACCGGGGCCGGTGGCTGGAGGCGGCGAGCCTGGTGGAGCGGGCGGGCCACCCCGACGTGGCGGCGCGCGCCTACGGGGCGTGGCTGGCGCGACACCCGGCGGACCGGGGGGCCCGCTTCGGCCTCGCCAGCACGGCCCATGCGAGCGGTCGCCTCGCGGAGGCGGCGGCGGCCTACGAACGGCTCCTGGCCACCGATCCGGACGATCCGGCGGTGCTGAACAATCTCGCGCTGGTGCGCGCCGACCAGGGGTGCGTCGCCGCGGCGCGCGCGCTCCTCGATCGCGCCCTCGCCGCCACCGGGGACCCGGCGCTGCGCGAGACGCTCGAAGCGTCGCGGAACGAGCTGGAGCCGCGGGCCTCGGGCCGGCCCTGCAACGCGGAGCCGC
>JAZBPF010000078.1:0-10374 GCA_036351515.1 Pseudomonadales bacterium
CACCTCGGCGAAGCTCGCCGAGACCATGGGCACGGACGTGTTCGCCTGGCACGGCTACACGGAGCTCGCCCCCGAGGGCCGCTGGGTGAAGGCGACGCCCGCCTTCAACCGCTCCCTCTGCGAGAAGACCGGCGTCCTGCCGCTGGAGTTCGACGGGCGCGAGGACTCCGTGTTCCACCCCTTCACCGCAGACGGCGCGCGGCACATGGAGTACCTGGCGGATCACGGCACCTTCGCGGACGTCCCGCGGGAGGAGATGCTCGCCGCCTGGGCCGAGCACTACGGCACGGGTGCGGCGGAGGACGAGGCGGCCGGGGGCGACGGCGCGGCGGCCTTCGAGGCGGACGCCGCGGCGCACCATCGCGGAGGGTCCTGATCCGCCGTGGCCTCGCTGACCCTGGCGCCCCTGGCGCGGCCCTTCGTCGCCTTCGTCGAGCGCTGGTACCCGGACGCCTGGGTCTTCGCCATCGCCCTCACGGGCGTCACCTTCCTGGCGGCGATCGCGCTCACGGACACGGGGCCGCTGGCGGCCGTGGACCTCTGGGGGGACGGGCTCTCCGGGCTGCTCGCGTTCACGACGCAGATCGCCCTGACCCTCGTGCTGGCGCACACGCTCGCGCACACGGACGCGGTCCGGGGCCTCCTCGCGCGCACGGCGGCGCTGCCCCGCACCCCCTTCGCCGCCTACGCGACCGTGGCCGCGGCGACCAGCGCCGCGAGCCTCGTCGCCTGGTCCCTCGGCCTCGCCGCCGGTGCGCTCCTCGCCCGGGAGACCGCGCGGCAGGCGGCCGGACGCGGGCTGCGCCTCGACTACCCGCTCCTCGTCGCCTCCGCCTATTCGGGCTTCGTGGTCTGGCACATGGGCTACTCGGGCTCGGCGCCGCTGTTCGTGGCCACGCCGGGCCACGCGCTGGAGGCCGCCACGGGCCTCGTCCCCGTGACCGAGACGCTCCTCGCGCCCTGGAACCTCGCCATGATCGCCGTGACCGTGCCCGTGGTGGCCGTGCTCTGCGGTCTCATGCACCCACGGGACGCGCGGCCCTTCGCGGGTGGTGTCGACGGCGCCGCGGACGCCCTCCCGGAGCCCCGGTCGCCCGGGCAGCGGCTCGAGCAGTTCCGCCCCCTCTCCCTCGCCCTCGGCGCCGTGCTCGCGCTCTGGCTCGCGCGCCGGGTCGCGGAGCCCGGCCCGGCCCTCGACCTGAACGTGGTGAACTGGAGCTTCCTCGCCGCCGGCCTGCTCCTCGCGCGCTCGCCCCTGCACTACGTGCACCTGGTGACGCGCGCCGGGGGCACCCTGGGGCCGATCCTGCTCCAGTACCCGTTCTACGCGGGCATCATGGCGCTCATGACGGGCACCGGGCTCGTGGTGGTGGTCTCGGACTTCTTCGTGCGTGTGGCCTCGGCGGACACGCTCGCCTTCTGGGCCTTCCTCTCCGGCGGCCTCGTGAACTTCTTCGTGCCCTCCGGCGGGGGCCAGTGGGTCGTGCAGGGCCCCGTCTTCGTGGAGGCGGCCCGGGCCCTCGCCGTGCCCGTGCCGGAGGTGGTCATGGGCGTCGCCTACGGGGACCAGTGGTCGAACCTGATCCAGCCCTTCTGGACGATCCCCCTGCTCGCCATCGCGGGCCTGCCCATGCGCAGCGTGCTCGGCTACGCCTTCGTCACCTTCGTCGTCACCGGCGTGCTGTTCGGCGCCGGCCTGCTCTGGGTGGGCGCGGCGTGAACCGGCCGGCGCACGAGGACACGGATCCGCCGGAGCTGCTCGAGGCCCTCTCGCGGCGCCTCGGCCGCTCCCACGCCCGCCAGCGCCTGGGCATCGAGGACGAGAAGGACCGGCAGGTGCTCGGCGGCGGGCTGAACTTCCTGCACCTCGAGCATTCCAGCACCGCGGCGGCCGTGCTCCGCGGGCTGCTCCGCGTGAGCGGCCTCTACGGGCGCGGGCGCCGCAACGCCCTGGCGCTGCAGCTGCGCGAGAACGAGGTGTTCCTGCCGCGGCTGCCGGACCCCTTCGACGGGCTGCGGATCCTGCACCTCTCGGACCTGCACCTGGACATGAACCCGGACGCGCTCCCGGCCCTGATCGAACAGGTGCGCGCGATCGACTACGACCTCTGCGTGCTCACGGGCGACTACCGGGCCCGGACCTTCGGCTCCGTGCAGGCCGCCGTCGAGGGCATGCGCCGGCTGCGCCTGCACCTCGCCGATCCCGTCTACGCGGTCCTCGGCAACCACGACAGCGTGCGCATGGTCCCGGCCTTCGAGGACATGGGCATCCGGCTGCTCCTGAACGAGGCGGTGCCCCTGGAGCGCGACGGCTCCGTGCTGCACCTCGCGGGGGTGGACGACGGCCACTTCTTCCGCGTCGACAACATCGAGAAGGCCGCGGATCCCGTGCCCGACGGCGAGCCGGCGATCCTCCTCTCGCACACGCCGGAGCTCTACCGGCAGGCCGCGCACGCGGGCTTCGACTTCTTCCTCTGCGGGCACACGCACGGGGGCCAGATCTGCCTGCCCGGCGGCGTGCCGGTGATCCTCGAGGCGAAGATCCCGCGCCGGCTCGGCAGCGGGGCCTGGTCCCACGGACCCATGCAGGGCTACACGTCCCGCGGCGCCGGGACGTCCGTCGTCGACGTGCGTTTCAATTGTCCCGGCGAGATCACCGTGCACCGCCTGCGGCGCGGCGCCGGGCGTGCCCCTCAGTAGGGCCGCTGGCGGACGCCCAGGAAGAACAGCACGCGGGAGAGCCCGGCGCCGAGCACCAGGAAGCCGACGAGGGCGAGCGCCGCCTCGACCCAGCTCACGGCGCCGGCGGCGTGGAGCACGAGGAGCGGCAGGACGGCCTCCGGAAGCTGGTCGAGGCCCGTGGCGCGGCCGCCGGAGCCGAGCCCCTGCCGTCGCTTCAGGAAGCTCGAGAGCGCGTCCCCGAGCATCGTCGCGGCCCCGACGGCCGCGCCGAGGGGCAGCGGCAGGCCGAGGGCCGCCCCGAGCGCGGCCGTGGCCCCGACGGCGGCCACCACGCCGCGGACGGTCTTGTGAGGGCCGAGCAGGGGCCGACCGTCGGCGAGGATCCGGCCACCGTCGAGCGGCGCGTCGAGGTGATGGCGCAGCACGCGGGCGGCGAGGATGGGTGCGCCGTTGGCCACCAGGAGCAGCAGCAGCGCGGTCCCTGCGCCCGTCATCCGTCGTCCTCGCTCCCGATCTCCGGCGTCCTCCGAGCTTGCCGCAGCGGCCGGGCGGCCGCCACGGGTGCAGGACAGCGGTCCCGGCGCGCTGGGAGAATGCACCCGGACCCCACGATCGGAGGATCGTCCGTGCGTCTGCTGCCCGCCCTGCTGCTCCTGCTCCTCGCCACCGACGCCCTCGCCTGGGGCAAGACCGGGCACCGGGTCACCGGCGCCCTCGCCGAGCCCCGGCTGACCCCCGAGGCCCGCGCCGAAGTGCGCGCGATCCTCGGCGTGGAGACCCTCGCCGAGGCCTCCACCTGGCCCGACGAGATGCGCTCCGCCCCGGGCGAGTTCTGGCAGGAGACGGCGAATCCCTGGCACTACGTGACCGTTCCGCCGGGCCGGCGCTACGCGGAGGTCGGCGCACCGCCGGAGGGCGACGCCGTGACCGCGCTCGCGCGCTTCGCGCGCACGCTGCGCGACCCCGAGGCGACCCTCGCCGAGCGGCAGCTCGCCCTGCGCTTCGCCGTCCATCTCGTGGCGGACCTGCATCAGCCGCTGCACGTCGGCAACGGCCGCGACCGCGGCGGCAACGACTTCGAGGTGCGCTGGTTCGGCCGCCCCTCGAACCTGCACCGGCTCTGGGACACGCAGCTCGTGGACCACGAGCAGCTCTCCTTCAGCGAATGGGCGGCCTGGCTCGGCGCCCGGATCACGCCGGAGCAGGCCGCGGCCTGGAGTGATCCGGACCCGCGCGTGTGGATCGCCGAGAGCGCCGCGCTCCGCGACCGCGTCTACCCCGACGAGCGCGAGCTGTCCTGGGACTACGCCTTCGAGCACCTGCCGGCCCTGAAGGAGCGCCTGAGCCGCGCCGGCGTGCGCATCGCCGCCTGGCTGAACGCCGTCTTCGCGCCCTGAGCGCGCCGTTCCCGGCGGCCCTGCGATTTGTGCTCCCGCCGCGCCTGGGGGACAGTGGGGCGTGCGCAGCAGGGAGGAGACCGATGCCGATCCGCACCATCCTGGCCCCGGTGGACTGTTCCGAGCACTCGCGCCGCGCCCTCGAGTACGCGGTGGAGCTCGCCGAGCTCGTGGGCGCCGAACGCATCGAGGCGCTCTTCGTGACGCCCCGGGCCGTGGACTACAGCCCGCTGGACCGCTGGATCTGGGGCGAGGAGAGCGACGAGCATCCGCTGGACGAGGACCTGGACCGGGCGCTCGACGCCTCCTTCCGCGAGTTCCTGGACGGCTGCTCGGCGAAGGTCGCCGACCGGGTGACGCCGCGGCGCGTCGACGGCGTGCCCCACAAGTGCATCCTCGAGGCGATCGAACGGGACCGGCCCGACCTCACGGTCCTCGGCACGCGGGGGCGCACGGGCGCCGAACACCTGCTTCTCGGCAGCGTCGCCGAACGGATCGTGCGCCACGCCGACCGCCCCGTGCTCACGGTGCCGTGACCGGAACCCCGGTCGCGCCGTCGGGCGGTCCCGTGCTGCCGGAGCCGCTGAGGCCCTTCGCCGGGGCGGCCGTCGAGTTGGTGCGCATCTCCCAGCTCGTCCCGATGATCGTCGCCTGGGGCCTCGCGGCCCTCGTGGTCTTCATGGCGCTGCTCGCCGTGGACGACGAGGCGGTGCTCGCCGCGGTCGAGCGCCTCTGGACCGCCGGGGCGGCCGCCGGCGGGGGCGGCGCCGTCGGTGCCTGGGTCGCGGACTTCCTGGCACAGCGCGCCGCCTGGGATCCCGAGACGGGCCACTTCGATCCCGCGGGCCTGATCCTCGGCGTCTGGACCCTCGCGACCCTGGCGCTGTTCCTGCCGGCCCTGCTCTGGGAACGCCTGCGCGGGCCCCGGCCCCGGCCGCCTCTCGGCCGGCGCCTGCGCCGCCTCGGTCTCGCCTGCGCCGTGCTCTGGATCGGGCTCTCGGCGCTCCGGTTCGTGCGTCCGGAGGCGTTCTCCGATGGCATCGTCGGCTGGCTCGTCGCCTTCGGGCTGCTCGCGATCGGCGTGTTCCTCGCCAGCGCCTGGTCCCTCGCCGTCTCCACGGCCCTCGGCGGGCTCCGGGACCGGTTGGAGGGGGAGCCGGCGCCCGTGCTCCGATCGGACGGTGCGGGGCAGTCCCCCGAAGGAGAAGGCTCGTGAAACGAGGATCGCTCTGCCTTGTCCTGCTGTGGTCGACCCTGGTCCCGGTCGCGGCCCTCGGCGTGCCGGCCTGGGGCCCGGCGGTCGGTTCGGAGGCTCCATCCGTGGAAGCGACGGCCCAGGACGGTTCCTTCCGGACGCTGCGGTCCCTCTCCGGAGCGCACGGCCTGTTGCTGGTGTTCGCCCGCTCCGCCGACTGGTGACCCTATTGCAGGCGCCAGCTCGTGCAGCTGGCCGGCTGGCAGGAGCGCTTCGAGGCGCTCGGGGTGGCGGTGGCCGCCATGACGTACGACCCGGTTCCCGTGCTGCGGGCCTTCCACGAGGCCGAGGCCCTGTCCTATCCGCTGCTCCACGACGAGCGGGCGCAGCACGTCGACGCCTTCGGCATCCGAAACGAGGCCTATGCTCCCGGGGACGACGCCTGGGGCATCCCCCATCCGGGCATCGTCTGGATCGACGAGGCGGGCGTGATCCGCGGCACCTGGGCCGTCCCGGACTACCGGGAGCGTCCGCCCTTCGAGGATGTGCACGCGGCCCTGGCGGCGGCGCTCGCCCCCTGACGCGTCACCCTGTCGACGGTGCCGCCTGGCCATGGCTCGCGGCGAACAGGCGCCGCCCGCGCAGGGCCTTGTAGAGCTCCACCACCGCGAACTTCGACAGCGTGATCGCCAGCAGCACGGCCCAGGTCTGCGGGGAGACCGGGGCGATGGCGAGCACGTCCCGCCACCCGGGGACGAACATGGAGCCGATGTGCAGCCCCTGGGCGAGGAGCACGCCCAGCACGAGCAGGCGGTTGGCGGACAGCGGGACGCGGAACGCGGAGCGCGCCTCGCTGCGCACGTTGAAGACGTGCACGTTCTCGAAGAGCACGAGGAGCAGGACGAGGAGGTTCCGGGCGTCGAAGGTCTCCATGGCGAAGGGGCCGAGGAGCACCTGGAACACCGCGAAGGCGACGCCCCCCATGTAGAGCCCCGAGCCCACGACCTCCTCGAGCATGAGCCGGTCGAAGATCGGCTCGTCCGGTCGGCGCGGTTTCCGCTCGAGGACGCCGGGCTCGCCGCCCTCGAAGGCGAGGGCGACGTCCTGCACGCCGTTGGTCACGAGGTTCAGCCACAGGAGCTGGACCGGCGTGAGCGGCATGGGCGTGTCGAAGGCCACGGCGAGCGTGAAGAGCACGATCTCCGCCACGGCCGTGCTCATGAGCAGCCAGACGACCTTGCGCACGTTGTCGTAGGCGACCCGGCCCTCGGCCACGCCGTCGACGATCGAGGCGAAGTCGTCGTCCGTGAGGATCAGGTCCGCGGCGT
The DNA here is from genome assembly GCA_036351515.1 of Pseudomonadales bacterium. GTDB lineage: Bacteria > Pseudomonadota > Gammaproteobacteria > Pseudomonadales > Azotimanducaceae > JAZBPF01. Next base: position 6,603 of record JAZBPF010000078.1, read on the forward strand.
CGCGGGCCACGTCCGTGCCGCCGCGGCCCATGGCGACGCCGATGTGGGCACGGCGCAGGGCCGGCGCGTCGTTGACCCCGTCCCCGGTCACGGCCACGAAGTGGCCGGCGTCCTGGAGCAGCTCGACGATGCGGGTCTTCTGCAGCGGTTCCACCCGGGCGAAGACCGGTGCCCGGCGCACGCGCGCGAGGAGCCCGGCCTCGTCCTTCGCCTCGGCCGCGAGTTCGGGGCCCGTGATCGCCTCGTCGTCCTCGTCGGCGAAGCCGAGTTCCCGGGCGATGGCGAGCCCCGTCGCCGGGTGATCGCCGGTGATCATGCACACGTCGATGCCGGCGCTCCGTGCCCTGGCCACGGCGTAGTGGACCTCCTCGCGGACCGGATCGATGAGCCCGACGAGGCCGAGGTACGCGAGTCCCGAGAGCGCGTCGGGATCCGCCTCCTCTGCGGTCGCCGCGTCCACCTCCCCGCAGGCGACGGCGATGACGCGGTAGCCCTCGGCGGCGAGGGCTTCCTCGTCCTCGCGCACGGCGTCGGGATCCACCTCGCACATGGCGGCGACGGCCTCGGCGGCCCCCTTCACGTGGGCGACGACGGCCCCGTTCTCCTCGCGGAAGCTGGCGGCGAACTTCCGCTCCGACTCGAAGGGGATGCGCCCGCGCTCCGGGGCGGCGTCGTCGAGCTCGTCGCGGGAGAGGCCGGCCTTGCGCGCGAGGACGAGGAGCGCGACGTCCACGGTGTCGCCCTGCCCCTCGACGCCCTCGTCGGTCTCCTCGAGACGGCCCTCGTTGCAGAGGGCGCCGGCACGGACGAGGCGGCGGACGGCCTCCTCGTCGTCGAGGTCCAGCGCCGCCTCGCCGCGGCGCAGCGCGCCGTCGGTCCCGAGGCCGGTCCTGGTGACCGTGACGTCCTCGCCCTCGGCGGGCCGGAGCCGTTCGGCCGTGAGCCGGTTCTCCGTCAGCGTGCCCGTCTTGTCGGTGGCGATCATCGTGCACGCGCCGAGCCCCTCCACCGCCGGAAGCTTGCGGACGACCACGGAGCGCTCCGCCATGCGCGCGGAGGCGAGGGAGAGCGCCACCGTGATGGCCACGGGCAGTCCCGCGGGGATCGCCGAGACCGCGAGGGCCACGGCGAGGAAGAACAGGTCCACGGGGGGCACGCCCCGCAGGAACTGGGCAGCCCCGAGCACGAGCACGACCACCACGATCGCCAGCGCGATCTGCCGCGTGAAGCGGCGCATGCGCACGACGAGGGGCGGGGCACCGCCTTCGGTGCCGAGGGAGCGGGCGATGGCGCCGATCTCCGTCCCTGCGCCCGTCCGCACGACCACGCCGCGCCCGCGGCCCGAGACGACGTTCGTGCCGGCGAAGGCGAGCGTCACCTGCTCCGCCGTGGGCGCGTCGTCCTCGAGTTCCGCGCCGGGGTCCTTGCCCACGGGGACCGATTCGCCCGTCAGCAGCGACTCGTCCGCGCGGAGGTCCTCGGCGGAGAGCAGGCGCAGGTCCGCCGGGACCGCCGCGCCGGAGGCGAGTTCGACCAGGTCGCCCGGGACCAGCTCCGTCGCGTCGAGCTCGCGGGTCGCCCCGTCGCGGAGCACCGTCGCGTGGACGGTGATCGCCTCCTCGAGGGCCGCGGCCGTGTGCTCGGCGCTGTACTCCTGCCAGGTGCCGAGCCCCGCGTTCAGGAGCAGCACCGCGAGGATGAAGGCCGCGTCGGCGACGTTGCCGATGGCCACGGAGACGACGCCCGCGGCGAGGAGCACGTAGATCAGGGGGTCGGCGAACTGGCGCAGGAACACGCGCAGGAGCGAGGCGCGCTCGGCACGGGGCAGCTCGTTGGGCCCGTACTCCGAACGGCGTTGCTCCACCGATTCCGCGTCGAGGCCCCGGTCCGGGTCGACGCCGAGGCGTTCGGTGGCCTCGGCGCCGTCGACGGCGTGCCAGGAGGTCTCCCGGAGCCGCTGCTCTCCGGCCGGGGCGTCCTCGGCGTCTGCCGCGGGGGGCGCCATGCGGTGCCTCGTCGCTCCGGGATCCCGGACCCTAGCAGTGCGACGCGGCCGCTGGCCAACGAGGCCGACGCCGCGCCTTTGCGTCGTCGCGCGGCGCGTCGGTACGGTGACCGAGACGGGCAGCGGGCGCGTCGTTTCCCCGTCGGCGGCGACGTTCCGTGGGCCCTGCAGAGCGATCCCTCCGCCGGGCGGGACGAGGAGAGGCGCCATGGACGAAGGAGAAGGGCTGGACGTGTTCGTCGTCGCGCTCGACGACTTCCACCTGCGTGAGCTGCGTTCGATCCGGGACGCGGAGCGCTACCGCTTCCACGGCCTGCTCTCCACGGAGGAGGCCGTCACCGCGAAGCGCTACGACGTCGACGCGCTGCTGGAGCATGCGACGGAGCAGCTCGAGCGCTGCGAGGACGGCCCCGACGGCCTCGTCGGCCACTGGGACTTCCCGACGACCTCCCTGGTACCGATCCTCGGCCGCCGCTTCGGGCTGCGGGTGCCGCCCCTCGAGGCGACCCTGCGCTGCGAGCACAAGTACTGGAGTCGCCTCGCCCAGGCCCGCGTGGTCCCGGAGCTGGTTCCCGGCTTCGCCCTCGTCGATCCCTTCGCCGAACCCGCGCTCGCCGACGTCGACCTCGATCCCCCGTTCTGGATCAAGCCCGTGAAGGCGTTCTCCTCCTACCTCGGCTTCCACGTCCGGGACGAGACCGATTTCGCCGAGGCCATGCGTCAGACCCGGGAGGGTCTCCACGTGATGGCCGAGCCCTTCGACCGGGTGCTCGAGGAGGCCGGGCCCATGGGGGACGTCCCGGCCGTGAACGGCTGGCACTGCATCGCCGAGCAGCTCGTCGACGGCCGCCAGTGCACCCTGGAGGGCTACGTCGAGGACGGCGAGACGGTGATCTACGGCGTGGTCGACTCGGTCCGCGCGGACAACCGCTCGAGCTTCCTGCGCTACGAGTATCCCTCGACGCTCGCGGCGCCGATCCAGCGGCGCATGGCGGAGGCCACGCGCAGCGTCATGGAGGAGATCGGCTACGACCACGGCTGCTTCAACATCGAGTTCTTCGTCGCCGAGGACGAATCGCTGAAGCTCCTCGAGCTGAACCCCCGCATGTCGAAGTCCCACTGCCCCCTGTTCCGCATGGTGGAGGGGGCGAGTCACCACGAGGCGGCGGTGGAGATCGCCGTCGGCCGGACGCCGGCCTTCCCCCGGCACGCGGGGGAGGCCCGCTGCGCCGCGAAGTGCATGATCCGGCGCTTCGAGGACGGCGTCGTCGAGCACGTGGCCGACGAGGCGTCGCTGCAGCGCTGGGAGGAGGCGCATCCCGGGGTGCACGTGGAGCCGCGCGTCGAGCCGGGCCAGCGCCTGTCGACGCTGCCGCCCCAGGATCAGGACAGCTACAGCTTCGAGACCGCCGTCGTCTTCGTCGGCGGCGAGGACCGCGCGCAGCTGGCCCGGCGCTTCCAGGCGGCGCTCGAGGTGCTGGATCTGCGCTATGCCGACGGGCGCGGCGACTCCGCCGCGGCCTCGGCACCGGACGCCCCTTCCGCCAGCCGCCGCCGCTCGGCGTGACGGTCAGAAGATCCCGGCGTCCAGCCCCGCCGCGAGCGCCATGCCGAGCTCCTCGCAGCGCGCGAGGCCTTCGTCGTCGACCTCGCCGCGGACGATCACGGGCTCCTGCACCTCCTTGAACGGATAGCCCTTCACGATCCGGCGGATCTCCCGCACGGCGCCGCGGCCGTCGTTGCCGCAGCTGACGAAGATCGCGAAGG
>JAZBPF010000079.1:0-7917 GCA_036351515.1 Pseudomonadales bacterium
AGGACGAAGCGACGAGGACGTAAGCGCTAGACGAGACCGTTTGACGTGTCCCCGGGCTGACCAGCATTTGGCCCTTCGATCGCCTCGAGCAGATCCGCCCACAGTTCGATGGCAGCCCGCGGGACGCTTCATGGGCCCGATCCCCGATGCAACTGATTCGACGCCGCCAAGCGGACGTCCGATGCGAGAGGGCAGGTGGACCCCATGAACGTCGTCCAGGGGAGGACGTCGACGGTAGGCAGGACCCGGTGCACGAAGACCCCGAGCGGTCAGGACGCGTAGCGCTTCCGACCGCTCGACTATTTCGTGCACCCCCATGAACCCGAAACAGGCCCCATCACGGCGATTGACTTGGCTATGAGAGGGGCCGGTGCCACCTCGCTCGTGGGAGCTGGCTTCAGCCGCGACGAAGGGTCAGGTCGGAGCGGTCGCAGCCGAAGCTTGCTCCCACAGGGGCCGGTGCCACTTCGCTCGTGGGAGGCGGCTTCAGCCGCGACGAAGGGGCTGGCCGGAGCGGTCGCAGCTGACGCTTGCTCCCACAGGGGCCGGTGCCACTCCGCTCGTGGGAGCCGGCTTCAGCCGCGACGAAGGGGCTGGCCGGAGCGGTCGCAGCTGAAGCTTGCTCCCACAGGGGCCGGTGCCACTTCGCTCGTGGGAGCCGGCTTCAGCCGCGACGAGGACGCTTGCCGGCGCCGTCGAAACCGAAGCTTGTTCCCTCGCTGCGGGGCGCCGCGCGCCTCAGACGTCGCTGCCGAACTCGAAGTCCATCTCGGAGCTGGGTTCGCCGAAGTAGTTGCCCTGCACGAGGCGTGCGCCGGCGGTGAAGAGGTGGGCCATGAGGGCGGGGCTGCCGACCTTCGGGACGATCGTGGTCTTCCCGAGCTTCGCGAGTTCCGAGAGCGCGTCCTTCAGTTCGCCGGCGTCCGCGTCGTCGTCCTCGAGGTCGGCGACGTACTTGCCGTCGAGCTTCACGAAGTCCACCGCGAGATGGCGCAGCGTCGCGAAGGGGTTCACGGAGTCGCCGAAGTGCGAGAGCCCGGCGCGGCATTCGAGCTGTCCGAGCGCCTCCGTGAAGGCCTTCGCCTGCTTGAGGTAGGTGGTCGCCGCGATCTCCGTGAACTGGAGGATCACGGCCTCCTTCGGCAGCTTCGCGGCCTTCAGGGCCACGCGCAGCCAGGGCAGGAAGCTCTCGTCGGTGAGCGCGGCGTGGGTGAGGTTGATAGTCAGGCGGGTGTCGTGGCCCCGGCTGCGCTGCTGCGCGAGCTTCTTCACCGCGTGGAGCACGACCCAGCGGTCCACGCGTCCGCCGAGCCCCGCCTGTTCGGCGAAGTGCATGAAGTCCTCGGGGGCGAGGAGGTTGCCGTCCCGGTCGGGCAGGCGCAGATAGACCTCGTAGTGCTCCTCCTCGCCGCCGTGCAGGTCGACGATGGGCTGGAAGAGGAGCACGAGGCTGTTCGCCTTCATGCCCTCCTGCAGCAGCGTGAGGACCTCCCGGGCCTCCTCGTCGTGATGGTCCGTCCGCTCCGGCGGCGGCGTCGCGAAGTCCTTCGGATCGAAGAGGTAGACGCCGTTGCCGGCGCGGTCCTGCTCGCGGACGTGCCGCAGCGCGCGGCCCGCCTGGTCCATCACCTCCTGCGCCGAGCCCGTGCGGGCGCCGATGACGCCGATGCCGACGGACGCGGTGAGGCGCACGGAGGTGCCGTCCACGGAGCACATGAGGTCCTCGACGGCGCGCCGCAGCTTCTCGCCGAGCGCCTCGGCGGTCCCCGCGGTGCAGCTCTCGAGGAGCACGGCGAAGCGGTCCTCGGAGAGCCGCCCGAGGCGCGCGTCGCCGCTGCAGACGCCGGCGAGCACCTCCCCCACGTCCCGCAGCACCTTGTCCCCGGCGCCGACGCCCGCCTCGCGGCGGACGCGGTCGAAGTCGTCGAGATCCACGAGCAGCAGCGCGCCCTCCTTGCCGTCGCGGTCGCGGCGGGCCGCACGCTGCTCGAGGGCGTCGAGGAAGAAGGGCCGGCTCATGAGCCCCGTGACCGGGTCCTGGGCCTTCGCCTCCTCCGGCTCCTCGAGGCGCGCGGCGCGCACGGGGGTGGCGCGGATGAGCACCTGCATGCACGGCTCGCCGTCGAAGGCGGCATGGCCGAGGGTCATCTCGCCCTCGAAGCTGGAGCCGTCGGCGCGGACGCCGGAGATCGGGAAGCCTTCCATGGGCTGGTCGGCGTCGAACTGCTTCAGGCGCTGCTTGAAGGTGTCCTGGTACTCGCTCGCGATCATGTCCATGAGGGGGATCGCCTCGAGATCCTCGCCGGCCTCGTGGCCGAAGAGGCGCGCGTAGGCGCGATTCGCGTAGACGTGCATGCCCTCGTGGACGTAGGCGATGGCCTCGCTGGAGCTGTCGAGGAGGAGCTGGTTGCGGCGCTCGGACTCGGCGAGGGCGGCCTCGGCCTGGCGGCGGGCCCGGCGCTCCTCGAGGGCGCCGAGTTCCCGGCGCAGCACGAGCAGGAAGCGCGCGTCCTCCCCGGCGAGGAGCACGTCGCTGGCGCCGGCCTCGAGGCCGGCGGTGAGCCGCTCCAGCTCCGTGCCGTCCTCGAGGAGGAGGATCGGCAGCTCCGCGTCGGCGGACCGCGCCTGGGTCACGAGGGCGGCGGGATCGTAGCCCATCTCCGGATCGCGTCGGACCACGAGCAGGTCCCAGCGCTGGCGCGCGAGCTGCTCGCCGAAGTCCTCGCCGTCCTCCACGTGCGTCCCCCGGGCGTTGAAGCCCGCGTTGCGCAGCTCGCGCACGAGCTCCTCGGCGGCGTTGGCCGAGGGGTCGGCGAGGAGGAGGTGGAGGGCCTTGGAGCTGTTCATGGCGTCGGGACGTCCGTGGTCCGGTCGGGAGGAACGCGGGACGGCGGTGCTCGGGCCGGGCGCGCGCCGGGGAGCGCGAGCCGGCCGGTCACCGCCATCCGGTGCCCGCGACCGGGGCCCGGGACGTCCCGGGCGGGAGCATTGCGGACAAGGGCCGGGACGATCAACCCCGGCCGGTCCGGGATCAGGACGCGGCCTGACCGTCGAAGTGGTACTCGACGCTCTCCCAGTACTCGTCGGCGTTGATCAGCTCCACCTCGATGCCCGTGGTCGGCTCGCTGGTGACGGTCGTCAGTCCGAGCTCCCGGAAGGTGAAGCGATCGTACTCCTCGCTGAGCATCTCCCCCGTCTCGAGGCGGATCTTGGACTCGCTGCCGGCCTGGTTCAGTGCCAGCTTCTGGCCTGCGCGGAACGGCGAGCGGGGAGCGACCAGGGTCGCCGGTTCGTCGAGGGCGTCCTGGGCCGGGAGCAGCAGGGCCGGGGTCCACTCCCAGCCGGCGCCGCGCGTGCTGAGCACCCGTGCGCACACGGCCACGCAGCGGGCCGCGAGCACCTCCACGCCGAGGCGCACCTCGCCGTCCCCGGCATGCAGCCAGCGGACCATGGCCAGGGTCCAGTGCTGGTCGCGGCCCTGGCGGATGCCGACGAGCTCGCCCGTGCGCAGGCGGGCGGGGGCCCCGCCCTCCCAGGCGAGGCCGAAGCCGAAGGCGGAGACGTCCGTGAGGCGCACCTGGGCGATCTCCGGGGAAACCTGCAGCGGTGCTGCAGGCTCGTCCGTGGCGGAGGTGCGCGTTTCGACGGCCCCGGAAGAGCCGCCGTCCGGAGCGCCGGCGAACGGATCCAGCGTCCCGGAGGGTTCCCGTTCGCGGCCGCGCAGGCGCGGGTCGCGCAGCTGCTCCTCGAGGGGCAGGGCGTCACCGGCGAAGAAGTGGATCGCCTCGAGGCCGAGGCAGAGCTCGACGCGGCCCGCGGCGGCCCTGCGCTCGTGGCTGCGCTCGACGGCCTCGCCCCAGGCGTGGATCAGGTGCCGGAGCAGGTCCGCGTCGACGCCCGCGGGCAGGGCCGCGGCGTCGGCCCGCGCCGGCGCCCGGCGCTGGACCGGATCGAGCTCCGCGAGGGCGGCGACGAGCTCCGAGGCGTCCACGGAGCGGAGGTCCTCGTCGTCGTGGAAGCGGTGCAGGCGCAGGGCCTTCGGCGCGCCGTTGCCCGCGAGATCCACGACGTGGAGGGGGTCGTCTAGGTCCTCGAGGGGCACGAGCCGCGCGAGCCGCGCCCAGTCCTCCAGGGCCTGGTAGAGGGTGCCGAGCGCGGCGGGACGCAGGTTGTTGGGCCGGGCGCAGGCGAGGAGCAGCGCCCGGAGGTAGGCGTCCCCGACCGCCGTGTCCGGTCGCACGCGGTGCTCGGGATCGGTGACTTCCACCTCGAGCACGCCGCGGGCGCGGGCGAGCAGGTACAGCTGGTGCAGTTCCTCCCAGAGCCGCGTCGGCGTCCCGGCGTAGAGCTGCAGCGCGCGCAGCAGGATCGCCGACGAATCGGAGAGGGCGCGGTGCAGGGCCGTGACGAGCCGGCGGCCGGCGAGCGTGTCCACCGTGTGGGGCGAGAGGCGCTCGCCGGCGCGCATGCCGTCGACGAGCACGAGCCGGTAGCCGGTCGCGAGCTGGTGCTGGAGGGACTGCGCCAGCGTCACCATGCGCCGCTCGTCCTCGTCGAGGAGGTTCGTGCGGGCGAGGGCCGAGCGCGTGAGGCCGGAGCAGGCGTAGTGCACCACCGGTCGCAGCGTCTCCAGCTGCGCGAAGCGGTGCGCGGGCTGCAGGCTGGTCCGGTTCAGCTCGACCAGGGCGCCGTGGAGGGCGCGGCCCGCGCGGCGGACGTCGGTCATGGGCAGTCCGCCGAGCCAGGCCTCGAGGCCCTCGCGGGTCCCGTCGCAGAACGCCGGGGTCCGCTGGTTGCGGGCCGGCACCGTGAGTCGCAGTGGTCGTGACGTGGTGGTGCTCATGTTCGCTCCCTTTCGTCCCTGTCCGGGGGGCCGGTCGGCGGCGGCGCGGCGTCCGCGGACGGCGGATCCGTGGACCCGGGGCCGTTTCCTGCCGGTCGGCGACACACCCTCTGCAAACGGGTACTGCAACAAGCGCACCAGGACCGGTGGTGCGCGCGCGGATTCAGCGCCGATAGGGCACGCTGGCCCACACGTCGTCGGTTTCCGGCGGCTCGAAGCGCACTGCCTCCGGTTCCTCGAGCGGCGCGAGCTGCTCGATGGGCCGGTACTCGAACAGCGAGAAACCCGCGCCGGTGACGCGGAGCGTCTCCAGCCTGACCTCCTGCGTCGCTCCCCCCTCGTGGACGGCCACCTTGTGGCCGCTCCGGAAGGGCAGCGGCGGCAGCACGAGCAGCGCCGGCTGCCCGAGCACCTCCAGCGCGGGGACCCGCAGGGCCCGGACCCAGTCGCCGCCGGAGCCGCGCACGCTCCGCAGCCGCGCGCCCGCGGGCTCCAGACGCGGCGCCAGGAGCTCGACGCCCGCCCGGAGGCCGCCGGTCTCGCGGCTCAGCCAGCGCACGACGCCGAGGCTCCAGTGCTGCTCCGGCCCCTCCCGCAGGCCCACCAGGACGCCGTTCTCGAGGTCGTCCGGCGCCTCGCCTTCCAGCGCGAGGCCGAAGCCCCCCGGCGCCGAATCGACGAGGAGCGCCGTCCGCAGCGCAGGCGCCGCCTCGGACGCCTCGGTGCGGGGGGTGAAGGGAACGACCACGTCGCCCTCGTCCAGGACCGCGAGGGACTGGCGCGGGATCCCGAGCTGCTGCTCGAAGGGCACGCCCCCGGCGGCGTGGTGCTGGATCGCCGGCAGGCCCACGCACAGCTCGAGCCGACCCACCGCCGCGGTGCGGCGACTGCCCCGACGGGCCTCGCCGGACCAGGCCAGCAGGCAGTGGCGCAGGAGCGCATCGCTCACGGCTTCCGGTCGGGCGGGCGTCTGTTCCGTGCCGGCACGAGCGGATCCCCCGAGCAGGTTCGTCAGGCGCTGCACGAGGGCGCGCGCGTCGAGGAGCCGCAGCTCCTCCTCGTCGTGGGCCCGGTGCAGGCGCGCGGGCACGGGGGCCTCGTCGCGGGCGAGATCCACCACGAGCACGCGGGGGTCCTGCTCGCGGGGGGGCGTCAGGCGCGTGAAGCGGGTCCAGTCCTCGAGCGCGAGGAAGAGGGCGCCGAGGGGTTCGAAGCGCAGGGCGTTCGGTTGTGCCGTGGCGAGCAGGGCGGCCCGCGCGTATGCCTCCGCGACGGAACTGCGCGTGCGCAGCCGGGCGGTCGGGTCCTTCACGGCGAGCTCCGCGAAGCGCTGCGCCTCGGCGAGCAGGACGAACTGGTGCAGCTCGTCCCAGAGCCGCGGCGGCGCGGGGACGTAGAGCTGGAGCGTGCGCAGCAGCAGGCGCGAGAGTTCCGTCACGACGCGGTGCACCGCCGTGACGAGCACGGCGCCCGGTGAACCCGGACGCAGGCGGCCGTCGCCGCGGGCGCCGCTGCGCAGTGCGTCGAGGATCGTCAGCTTGTAGCCCGTGGCCAGGGCCAGGGTCACGGCCTGCGCCGTGTGCGCGAGACGCTGGTGGTGTTCCGGGCTACCGGGTGCGCCCGGTCGCGCGCGCTGCGTCAGATGCTCCGCGGCGGCGCAGGCGGCCTCGCGCAGCGCCTCGAGCCTGCGCAGGCGCAGGGCGGGCTCCGCCTCGCAGGCGTTGAGCTCCGCGAGTGCCTCCAGCGCCGCGCGGCACACCGCCTCGGCATCCGTGGCGGGCACCCCGGCGATCCACGCGGCGATCGCCTCCGGCGTGCCCGCGCAGAAGGTCGGCGCCGCGAGCGTGCGTGCGGGAACCTTCAGGCGCAGGGGACGGGACTTGCGCATGGGCGACCATCTCTCCACGGGACCGACGGCGCGCCGGTCGCGTCCTGCGGTCCGGGGCAGGAAGAGGATTGTCGGGTAAACGCACGGTAGACCGGTGTCGGCCCGTCACCAGCGCGGCGCCACTGGTCGTTTGCCGGGGGCGCCCGGGATCTCGCGCACGAGGCGCGGCACGAGGTAGCCCGAGAGCCGCGCCGTGAGCGCGTCGTAGAGCGCGCGGGCCCGCGCCTCGGGGACGTCGAAGTGCGCCGTGCCGGCCACCCGGTCCGGCAGATGCAGGTAGTAGGGCATCACGCCCGCGTCGAAGGCGCGCCGGCAGAGGTCCTCGAGGGTCTCGACGTCGTCGTTCACGCCGGCGAGGAGCACCGCCTGATTGAAGAGCGGGATCCCCGCCGCGCGCAGCGGCTCGAGCGCTTCCGGCAGGCCGCCGTCGAACTCGTGGGCGTGGTTCACGTGGAGCACGATCACGGGCTTGAGCCGCCCGCCGGCGAGCCGGTCCACGAGGGCCCGGGTCACGCGCTGCGGGATCACCACCGGAAAGCGCGTGTGGATCCGCAGGCGCCGGAGCCGCGGCTGCGCCTCGAGCCGTGTCAGGACCCGGTCGAGGAAGGCGTCGTCGAGCATGAGCGGATCGCCGCCGGAGAGGATCACCTCGTCCACGTCCGTCTGCGTCGCCAGGTGTTCCAGGGCGCGCTCGAGGCCCGCGAGGCCGGGCCGGTTCGCCTCGTAGGGGAAGTGACGCCGGAAGCAGTAGCGACAGTGCACGGCGCACCCGCCGGTGAGCACGAGCAGCGCCCGGCCCCGGTACTTGTGGAGCAGGCCGGGCACCGGGTTCGCCTCCGCCTCCTCCAGGGGATCGACGACCCAGCCCGGGACGTCCCGCCGCTCGTCCTGCAGCGCCAGCACCTGACGCAGCACGGGGTCGTCCGGATCGCCCCGGCGCATGCAGGCGAGCAGGGGGGCGGGTACGCGCACGGGGAAGGGCGAGCCGGCATCCACGCGCGCGGCGAGGGGCGAGCCCTCGAGACCGAGGCGCGCGAGCAGCTCGCGTGGGTCCGTGATGGCTTCCGCGAGGAGCCGGCGCCAGTCGTCCCCGTGCCAGGGGATGTCCCTTGCGGGTATCATGCGCACCCGCCGCGAGGCGCCGCTCCGCGCCGGAGCCCGGCGCCCATGCCGATTCCGAGAGGTG
>JAZBPF010000080.1:0-2298 GCA_036351515.1 Pseudomonadales bacterium
CCTGTGGGAGCCGGCTTCAGCGGCGACGACCGCGCCAGGCCGGAGCAGTCGCGGCTGAAGCCGGCTCCCACAGGGGGGGCTGCGGCATTCCGCTCGCTGGCGCCGGCTTCAGGGCTCGTCGCTCGCCTCCGTGCGGATCTGCAGCTCGCCCTCGAGCGTGCGGTGCACGGAGCAGCGGTCGGCGATCTCGAGGAGTCGGGCGCGCTGCTCCGGATCGAGGTCCCCGACGAGATGGATGCGGCGCGCGAGCACCTCCACGCGGCGCTCGGCCTCTTCGCACGCCTCGCAGTCCGCTGCGTGCTCGCGGCGGTGCGAGAGCTCGACGACGACGTCGTCGAGGGGCCAGCGCTTGCGGTTCGCGTAGCTGCGCAGGGTCATGGAGGTACAGGCCCCGAGGGACGCGAGGAGCAGCTCGTAGGGATCGGGCCCCCGGTTGCCGCCCCCCACGGCTTCGGGCTCGTCCGCGAGCCAGCTGTGATCGTCCGCGTGGAGCCGGCGCAGGAACTTCCGATCGCCCTCCTCCACGCGCAGCGCCCCCTGGCCCACGGCCGGGCGCTCCGGCGCCGGCGCGGCGCCCTCGGAGACGTAGCGGGCGGCCCAGGCCGCGACGACCTCGGCGACGTACTCGGCGTCTGCGCGGCGCGTCAGCAGATGATCCGCGTCGTCGAGGGACACGAAGCTCTTCGGATGCTTCGCGGCGAGGAAGATGCGCGAGGCCTCGTCGACGGAGACGACCGGATCCCCCGGCGCGTGGAGCACGAGGAGGGCGCGGCGCAGGCGTCCCACCCGCTCCTCGAGCCGCTGGGCGCGGAGGTCCTCGAGAAAGCTGCGCCGGATGCGGAACGGACGACCGCCGAGGTCCACCTCGGCGCTCCCGTCCCGCTCGATCTCCGGGACCGCGTCACCGAACTGCCGGAGCACGTGCGCCGGGTCCGCCGGCGCGCCGATGGTGACCACGGCCCGCGCCGAGGGAATCCGTTCCGCGGCGGCGAGCACCGCCGTGCCGCCGAGGCTGTGCCCGACGAGGAGCGTCGGTCCCTCGTGCGCCTCGGCGAGCCAGTGGGCCGCGGCCACGAGGTCCTCGACGTTGCTCGTGAAGTGCGTGTTCGCGAAGTCTCCCTCGCTGGCGCCGAGCCCCGTGAAGTCGAAGCGCAGGACGGCCACGCCGCGCGCCGCGAGGGCCCCGGCGAGCCGCGCCGCGGCGAGGCTGTCCTTGCCGCAGGTGAAGCAGTGCGCGAAGAGGGCCCAGGTTCGGGGAATCCCCTCGGGCAGGGTCAGGGACGCGGCGAGCTCCTGGCCGTCGGCACCGGGAAAGGCGACGCGGAGTGGACGAGCACTCATGGGGTTCTCCCGGTCATGGACGCGGGCCCGCCCGCGCCTCAGTCCTCGTGCGGTCGGGGCACGGTCTGGAACTCCACGAAGTCGAAGAGCCCCTCGATGCCGCCCTCCCGGCCGTAGCCGGACTGCTTCATGCCACCGAAGGGCGCCTCCGGGGTGGGGCCGGTAGCCGTGTTCCAGCCGCAATGACCGAAGCGCAGCGCCTCGATCACGCGCACCGCGCGCTCCGGATCCTCCGTGAACACGTAGGCCGCGAGGCCCGCCTCGGTGCCGTTCGCGCGGCGCACCACCTCCTCCTCGTCGGCGAAGGCGAAGATCGGGAACAGGGGCCCGAAGGTCTCCTCCCGGGCGCAGAGCGCATCGTCGGTGACGCCGCGGACCACCGTCGGCGGAAAGAACAGATCCCGCTCGGGGTCGAGCTGCTCCGGCGAGCGGCCGCAGACCATCTCGCCGCCGTGCTCCAGGGCGTCGACGAGGTGACGGCGCACCTTCTCGTAGCCGGCACGGTCGATGAGCGGCCCGACGTCCGTGTCCGGATCGGCACCGTCGCCCACCCGCAGCTTGTCCACCCGTTCGGCCAGCTTCTGCGAGAACGCGAGCACGCGCTCCTCGCCCTGCACGTAGACGCGGTTGGCACACACGCAGGTCTGCCCGCTGCCGCGGAGCTTGTTGGCGACCAGCGCATCCGCTGCGGCATCGAGATCCGCGTCCTCGAAGACGACGAAGGGCGCGTTGCCGCCGAGCTCGAGCGCGAGGCGCTTGACCTGGTCGGCCGTGTCGCGGATGAGCTTGCGGCCGATCTCCGTGGAGCCCGTGAAGCTCAGCATCGCCACGTCCGGATGGGTGCACAGGACCTCGCCGATGGGCCCGGCGTCGCCGATCACGAGGTTCACCATGCCCTGCGGCAGCTCGAGGTGTTCGTCGAGCACGTGGAAGAGCGCGACCATGGTCAGCGGCGTC
>JAZBPF010000081.1:0-2143 GCA_036351515.1 Pseudomonadales bacterium
GCTGCTCCTGTTCGAGTACGAGTACGCGGTGCCTCTGCTCGCGCCCGGTACCGCCGCGCTGCTGGCGACGATCGCCGAACACCTCTTCCCGCTGCTGCTGGTGCTGGGGCTCGGCACGCGGTGGGCCGCGCTCGGCCTGCTGGCGATGACGGGGGTGATCCAGATCTTCGTCTATCTCGGCGCCTGGCCCACGCACGGCGTGTGGGCGGCGGTGCTGCTCTGGCTGCTCGTCCGCGGCGCCGGGGCACTGTCCCTGGATCACTGGCTGGTGCAGCGTCGGGCCAGGCGCTGACGCGCCGGGGCGATCGAGCTCAGGTGTCCGGATCGGCCGGACCGTGCTTGCCCGCGGTCCAGCCGCGGGGCGCGAGGAGCCCCTGCGCGAAGGCGTCGGCCCCGCCCTCGAGGGGCGTGCCCATGGAGTCGTTCCAGCGATTGAGGTAGCCGAAGAGGGCGACCACCCCGAGCAGCTCGACGATCTCGCCCTCGTCCCAGTGCTCGCGGAGCCGCTGCGCGAGCGCCTCGTCGACGCCGTTGGGGATGCCGGAGGCGGCCACCGCGAGGTCCAGCGCCGCGCGCTCGGCCTCCGTGAACAGGGGACTGCTCGCGTACTCCCAGATCGCCTCGAGCCGCTCCTTCGATGCGCTGAAGCGCTCTGCTGCGAGCATCGTGTGCGCCTGGCAGTAGCGACAGCCCGCCGTGAGGCTCGCGAGATAGCCGACGAGGCGCTTGAGCTCGCTCGTGACCCGTCCGTGGTTCTCCATCACCGCCCGGTTCAGGCTGATGAAGGCCCGGGCGATCTCGGGGCGCCGCTGCATGGTGAGTACGCTGTTGGGCGTGAAGCCGAGCGTGCGGTCGAAGAGCGTCGCGAGCTCGGCGAGCTCGGGATTCAGCGCCTCGAGCGGTTCCAGCAGGGCCATGGACGTGCCTCCCTCACGGCGCGGCTCACTCGGGATCGGCCACCTTCACGAGCAGCTTCCCGAAGTTCTCGCCGGTGAACAGCATGCGGAACGCGCTCGGCGCGTTCTCGATGCCCTCGACCACGGTCTCGCGATACTTCAGGCGCCCCTCGCGGATCCAGGCGCCGAGCTGGGCCGTGGCCTCGGCGAACTCGTCGATCCACTCGGTGACGACGAAGAAGCGCGTCTCCGGCGGGTCGTCGAGGGTGCGCTCGAGCCAGACGTTCGGCGGTTCGATGGGCTGGTCCGAGGGCGTGTTGTACATGGAGATGTAGCCGCAGACGGGCACGCGCGCGCCGGAGTTCAGGAGCGGCGCCACGGCCTCGAGCACGGCGCCGCCGACGTTCTCGAAGTAGACGTCGACACCGGCCGGGCAGGCCTTGGCGAGGTCCTCGGCGAAGGTCGGGGACTTGTAGTCGACGCAGGCGTCGAAGCCGAGTTCGTCCGTGCACCAGGCGCACTTCTCGGCGCCGCCGGCGACGCCGACCACGCGGCAGCCCTTGATCTTCGCGATCTGGCCCACGGTGGCGCCGACCGCGCCGGAGGCAGCGGAGACCACCACGGTCTCCCCGGAATGCGGCTTGCCCACGCGCAGCAGGCCGAAGTAGGCGGTCTGCCCGGGCATGCCCGTGACGCCGATCGCCGTCTGGATCGGCGCGTTGTCCGGATCGACGCGGAACAGACGGTAGGAGCCGGGTTTCGCGACGGCGTACTGCTGCCAGCCCGACATGGCGGTGACCAGCGTGCCCACGGACCAGGCGTCGTCGCGGGACTCGACCACCTCCGCCACCACGCCGCCGGTGATCACGTCGCCGATCTGCAGCGGCTCCGCGTAGGACTTCCGGTCGCTCATGCGCCCGCGCATGTAGGGATCGAGGGACAGCCAGAGGGTCTTCAGGAGGAGCTCGCCCTCGGCCGGCTCCGGGGCGGGTACGGTCTCGATGCGGAAGTTCTCGTCGGCCGGCATCCCGTCGGGACGACTGGCGAGGGTGATGCGGGTGTTGGTCCGCGCGCTCATGGTGCTTCGGCTCCGTGCCCGTTCCTGGTCGCTCCGATGCTACAACAGCCGCGCGCAGGCGGGACCGGTCCCGCGTCGCGGGCGTGCGCGCTATGCTCCGCCCCCGGATCCGGAGGGAGGCCCCGAGCATGCACGACGAGATCGAGATCCACGGCCGCTGCGAGGCGCC
>JAZBPF010000082.1:0-2466 GCA_036351515.1 Pseudomonadales bacterium
GCATCGCCGCTCCTGTGGGCAGGAATCGTGTCCCTGGGCGTGATCGTCGTGCTGCTCCCCACGCAGCTCACGAGACGGGGCATCCTCCTACCGAGTATCGCGGAGCTGCGCTACGCGCTGGTCTCGGCCGTCGTCTCCTTCGTAGTACCGAACCTGCTCCTGTTCACGGTAATCCCGGAAGTGGGCGCCGGGTACACGGGACTGATGTTCGCGCTGTCGCCCGTGTTCACGCTCCTGCTCGCCGCGCTGCTGCGCATGAAGACGCCGGGGCGGCTGGGACTGCTCGGCATCGCCACAGGCCTGGCCGGCGCAGTACTGGTCAGCCTCTCGCGCGGGGCTGCCGCCGCGGGTCCGGAAGCCCACTGGCTACTGGCCGCTGCGACCATCCCCCTGGCCCTTGCGAGCGGCAACGTCTACCGCAGCCGGTACTGGCCCGAGGGTTCATCTCCCGATGCGCTGGCCTTCTGGGGACACGTCTACGCCACGGCGATCTTCCTCGTGGTGATGCTGACGAAAGAGGGGGGCATTCCGCTGGCGGAGCTCCACGGGACGAAGGGATTGATCGCGATCCAGATGCTCCTGTCCGGCCTGAACTTTCCCCTGTTCTATCGACTCCAGCGCGACGGCGGCCCCGTATTGCTCAGCCAGATCGGCTACGTCGCCGCTGCAGTCAGCCTCGTCACGGCCACAGTCGTCGTCGGCGAGCGCTACAGCCTCGCTACCTGGTCCGGCGCCGCCATCATCGCCGCCGGCATCTTCGCGACCGTCACGGCGCAGCGCCTCGAGGAACGCCGCTCGGTCCCACTTCGAAAAGGAGAAGTCGCATGAACACACGGACGAGCGTCGCCGTGGTGTACCACAGCATCACAGGCACTACGGCAGAACTGGCGGAGGCGGCCCTCCGGGGCGCCGCTGGGATGCCAGGCGTCCGGGCGTTCCCGGTTCGCATCGAAGGACGCGACATCGTCGAGGGCCGGTACCGCAATGCCGACGCACTCGACGCCCTGACGAAAGCGGATGCGCTGCTATTCGGATCCCCGACATTCATGGGCTGCGTCTCTGCACAGTTCAAGGCCTTCGCGGACGCGTCCAGCGAGCTCTGGTTCCAGCGCCGCTGGGCCGGAAAGATCGCGGCAGGCTTGACCGTCGGCAACAATCCGAGCGGAGACCAACTGAGCACCATCCAGTACCTCGGCACCCTCGCGAACCAGCACGGCATGCTCTGGATCGGGCTCGATCTTCCCGGTGGCTTCGATCCGCAGGGGCGCAATCGCATGGGTGCGCAGAGCGGGCTGATCGCCCACGCGCCCGGCGGAATCGTCGACGCGCGCGACGTCGAAACCGCTCGCTACCTGGGCGCCCGAGTCGCCGACTACGCCGCCCGGCTGACGGGTGCACGTCCAACCGAGGCGGCGAGGCGCGCCTCCGGGCTTCCGGCGGCTTGAGGCACAACCCTCGTCCCCTGTCCTCGGGTCGAGGGGCAGTCTCTGGACACCTGTACCCAGTTCCCGACAGAGCCGGCAGGCGAGGACTGGACTCAAGCCACCGCTGCGTGACTGACCGCTGGCACGCGTGTGTCCAGGTAGGCACATCGTCCGTAGCCGACGATCGCCCGCAGGGCCGATCGTCGGGAACGCCGGGCCCCGATCGACGCGACCGTCCTGCAGACTGCCGGGGAGGTCAGGACTCCCTTCGTTCGCGCGCCTTCGACGCCGCGCGGTGCACGCGACCCCAGCGGCGACTCCGGGCACGGGCCTCGGCGACCGTCTCCGTGGCATAGCGCTCCTCCCGCTGCAGCTTGCGGAAGCGCTCGAGCCGGTCGGCCTCGAGCTCGCCTGCCTCGATCGCCGCGCGGACCGCGCACCCGGGTTCGTCGCCGTGGGCACAGTCCCGGAACCGGCAGGTGCCGGCGAGAGCCTCGATCTCCCCGAAGGTCGCCGACAGGCCCGCCGCCGCATCGACGAGCCCGAGCTCCCGCATGCCGGGCGAGTCGAGCACCCAGGCGCCGGACGGGATCCGGTGCAGCGAACGGTGCGTGGTGGTGTGCCGGCCGCGGTCATCGTCCGCACGGGCAGCCTGCGTCGCCTGAAGGGTGCGTCCGGCGAGGGCATTGAGCAGGGTCGTCTTCCCGACGCCGGAGGACCCCAGCAGGGCGAGCGTCGTTCCGGGCGTGCACCAGGCCTGGACTCCCGACAGCGTCGCGGGATCCCGCGCGTCGACGGCCTCGACCGGAAGTCCCGGGGACAGCCGCGTCGCCTGCGCCACGAACTGCGCAGGATCCTCGGCGAGATCGGCCTTGGTCAGCACCACGACCGGCGTCGCCCCGGCCTCGAGCGCCACGACGAGGTAGCGCTCGAGTCGAGCGACGTTGAAGTCCCGGTTGCAGGCCGAGACCAGCAGCACGACCTCCACGTTCGCCGCGATGAGCTGGACCTCTTCGCTGCCGGCCCCGCGGCGCCGGAAGAC
>JAZBPF010000083.1:0-4482 GCA_036351515.1 Pseudomonadales bacterium
GAGGATCTCGTGGCCGAGGAAATGACAGAACTGCTCGAAGTCGCGCACGGAAGCCGGATCGGTGGACACGACGCGCAGGACCGTGCCCGCGCCCAGGCCGCGCATGCGGTTGCGCAGGAGCATGAGCGGTTCCGGGCAGCGCAGGCCGGAGGTGTCCAGCTCCTCGTCGGCGGTGGGAAGGCGAGCGGAGTCGGGGCGTTCGTCCATGGGCGCGGGGCCTGGCTCGGGCGGCGCCAGATGCTGCCCGGCGCTCGCTGCGGGGGTCAACCGGCCGCGCTTGACTTCGCGCCGGCCCACCCCATCAATGAACGCACGGACGAGACCGGTTCGGATCGGTCCGCCCAACGGGCGCGCACGCAGCCGGACGCTCGGGAGTCCTGATGACCGTTGCTTCCCCTGGAGTGCGGATGGAGCGCCCCCGGCGTCTTCTCCCCGCACTGTTCCTTCTCGCGACCGCCCTGGCGGCGACGCTTCCGTCCGCCCGCGGCGCGCCCGCGGCGGCGGAGACGCCCCCGGCGCTCGACGGGCGCACCCCGCCGGGCACGGAGCTGCCCTCGCTGGAGGTGTTCCGGCCCGAGGGGCGGGCGACGTCCCCCGGGGACGAGCGCGCCGCCGCGATCGAACGGCTGGTGAACCTCGGGGTGATCCGGGTCGACAACGGCGAGTACGCCGCCGCCATCGAGACCCTCGAGGAGGCGCTGGACCGCATCGACGACGCCTTCGGTCCCTGGGACCAGCGGAACGTCGCCGCCTTCGCCGGCCTCGGCGCCGCCTATGCGGGGATCGGCCGCTACGAGGAGGCCGTCGGACACTACGAACAGGCGCTCTACGTCAACCGCATGAACCAGGGGCTGCACGACCCCAGCCAGATCCCCATGCTCGACGCCCTCACGGAGCTCCACGCCGAGGTGAACGCCTGGGACAAGGCGAACCAGCTCCAGGAGTACGTCTACTACGTGGCCCAGCGCGAGTACGGCCCCGGCTCGCCGGACGTGCTGCCCTACCTGTTCCGCATGGCCCACTGGTATCAGCGCACGGGCGGCGTGTTCCGGGCCCGCGCGCTCTACGAGGAGGCCGTCGCGATCCTCGAGGACGCCTACGGCCCCGACGACATCCGCCTCGTGGAGCCGCTCCGGGGCCTGGCGACCACCTACCGCCTCGAGCGGTACCCGGTGACCGGCGACGAAGCCGTCCGGCCCGAGGACGAGGAGGTCTTCACCTTCACCTCCGACACGCTCGGCGCCCGCAACGCCATCCCCGTGAGCGACCCGCGCACCACGGTCAACCGCTACGGTGCCGGGGAGCGCGCCCTGACGCGGGCGGTGGAGATCTACGAGCAGCATCCGGAGCTGCCCGCCCGGGAGCGGGCCCAGGCGCTGCTGGACCTCGCCGACTGGTTCCTCATCTTCGACAAGTGGAACAGCGCCTTCGAGACCTACGGCGAGGCCCGGGGCCTCCTGCTCGCCGAGGGCTGGGAGGAAGCGGAAGTCACCGCCCTCTTCGCCGAACCGCAGCCCCTCGTGTTCCCCCTGCCCGCACCGCCGGCGCCCCCGTCCGGCGAGACCGTCGAGCGTCTGCGCGGCTACATCGACATCCGCTACGACGTGACCGACCGGGGCCGCGTCCGGGAGGTGGACATCCTCGGCGCCGACCCCGAGGGGCTGATGGACTTCCGTACCCGCAAGGCCGTGAAGGCGGCGCGGTTCCGGCCGCGCTTCGTCGACGGCCAGCCGGCGGACACCCCCGGCATCGAGTACCGTCACAGCTTCGTCTACTACGCGGCGGCCGGCGAATGAACCTCGTCGGGAGCGGCGCGCGCCCTCGCGGGAGCGCGCGTCCGTTCAGCGCCCCTTCAGCCCGCGCGGACCAGCATGACGGGTCGCCGACCCGCGAGGAGAGTCCGATGCGCCTCCAGCGCTCACGCTTCACCGCACCGAGCACCGCCACGGCGCTGGCGCTCGTGCTCCTGCTCGCCGCGCCGGCCGTCCACGCCCGGCAGGACGCGGCGGACGGGGCCGCAACCGCGGAGACCGCCGGCACGACGGAACCGGCGGAAGCGTCTCCCGCCGGCGAGGACGAGGCGGCCGGCAACGCGGTCATGGATCGCGCCATGGGGTCCTTCGAGGCCGCGCGCCGGGAGCGTCAGGCGGCCGATGGCGACGCGACCGTGCCCGGGGACGGGACGGTGGCCGAAGCGGGTTCCGGCGAGGGCTCCGCGGACGGCTCCGCGACCGGGGACGGGAGCGCACCGGGCGAAGGATCCGACGGCGGCGAGGCGGAGGCCGACGGTGACGCCGGTGGCGCGGACGCGTCCGCCTCGGCCGGAGGCAGCGGCGGCGGCGGTTTCTTCGAGCGCATCCTCGACGTCTTCCGGCCGGGCTCCGGCGACTCCGGCGTGGTCGTGAACACCCCCGGCCTGCCGACGCCCGGCGGCGGGATGCCCGGATCGCCCGGCGGCCCCTCCGGCGGCGGCCCCTCAGGTGGCGGCTCGTCCGGAGGCGGCTCGTCCGGCGGTGGCAGTCCCGGCGGCGGCTCCGGCGGGAGCAGCGCGGGGGGCGGCGCCTCGGGCTCGGGGAGCGGATCCGCCGGCGGAGGGACCGTCGCGGGCGGCGGTGGCAGCGGCGGTTCGGGCAGCGTGATCCCGCCGAGCGGAACCGGCATGCCCGGCTCGGGCGGCGGGGGCGGTGCCTCCGGTGGCGGCACTTCCGGGAGCGGAACCTCCGGGAGCGGAACCTCCGGAAGCGGCACCTCCGGCAGCGGCAGCTCCGGCTCGGGCGGCGGCAGCGGCACGGTCGCCGGCAGCGGGAGCGGCGGCGCAGAGGCGGGCAGCGGCCAGGGCAGCGGTTCCGCCGGCACCGGCAGCGGTGGGGCCGCCGATCAGGTCTGGGAAGTGTTCCGGCGCGCCCAGGAGCAGCAGGGTGAAGGGGCCGCGGACGATCCCGTGGTCGCCGGCCAGCAGGAGAGCGACGGGCCCGTGGACGCGGGCGGTTCGGGCTCGGGCAGCGGTCGTAGCGGCGGCGGCGAGGGCAGCGGCGAGGTCGCCGGGCCCGGCAGCGGCTCCGGTGCCGGCGGCGAGGCCGACGACGGCTGGATCCGTCGCTCCGGCGGCGGCGGAGGCGGCGGCTCCACGCCCTCTTCCGAGGACGCCTACGGCGACGTCGCCGAAGGCTCCGGCCAGGGTGCGGGCGGGACGGGGACGGAGTCCGGCAGCGCCGGAAGCCCCGGCGGCGGCCGCAGCGTGGCGGACCGGCAGGCGGAGCTCGAGCGCGCCTTCGAGGGCGCCCTCGGCGACTTCGACGGCCGGATCCTCGAGGAACGCGCCGTCATCATCGCCCGCGACACGCGCGAGGGCGGGGAACTCGAGGACGTCCCGGAACGCACGGCCTCCGCCGGTGGCGGAGGGGCCGCGGGCGGCGCTTCCGGCGGACGGGAGAGCGATTCCCGCCGTCCGGCGCCCCCTCCGCCCATGCCTTCCGGCGCCGGTTCCGGGGGGGGCGGAAACGTCCCCGAAGGCGGACAGCGTCGCGAGGGCGACTACGAGCAGGTGGCCCGCGCCGACGTCGTCGTACCCGAGGACATCCCCGACGGCGACGACGACGACGTGATCGCGCGCCAGCTGCGCGAAGCGGCCATGAGCGAACCGGATCCGGAGCTCCGCGAGAAGCTCTGGGACGAGTACCGCAAGTACAAGGCGAGCCAGAGGTGACGCGCATGACCAGCTCTCTCGTTGCGGGCCGGCCGGGTCCGCAGGCGGCACGATTCCGGGCGCTGCCCCTCCTGGGGCTGGCGCTCCTCGCGCTGCTCGCGAGCTCGGGCTGCGTGTCCCGGACCGTCAAGACCGTGCATTCGGAGCCGGTCCACGCCGGCGAGGAGCTCGCCGAGTCGCTGCTGCTGGACGTCGGCATCCGGATCTTCGATCCGAACATCCCCGAGGACTGGGACGAGCGCGAGGCGCAGAACGTGCTGCCGGACGTGCGCCGCGCCGAGGCCCGCTACATGCCGCAGGTGCTGAAGGCGACGCTGCAGAACTCCGGGAACTGGGGGGCCGTGCGCGTGATCCCCCGGGAGACGACGGCCGTCGACCTCACGGTCCACGGCCGCATCGTGGACTCCGACGGCGAGCTCCTCGCCCTCGACGTGGAGGTCGTGGATGCCACGGGGCGCACCTGGCTCGACAACGAGTACAGCTACCTGACGAGCAAGTACGTCTACGCGGAGGACGCACCGCCCGGCGTGGACCCGTTCCAGCCTCTCTACACCCGCATCGCCAACGACCTGCTCGAGGTGCGTCGGGCGCTGGAGGAGGAGGAGCTGACGCGGATCCGGCAGGTGGCCGAGATGCGCTTCGCCGAGGAGTTCGCACCGGGGGCCTTCGACGGCTACGTGGAGCAGACCCGCCGCGGGCGCTGGGAACTGCGGCGGCTCCCGGCCGAGGACGACCCCATGCTCACGCGCATCCGCCGCGTGCGCGAGCGGGAGTAC
>JAZBPF010000084.1:0-5442 GCA_036351515.1 Pseudomonadales bacterium
CTGGAAGCGGCTTTCGTCCCGCCCACCCCGGCGTCTTGAATCTTCCTGATCCAAGACCCGAGAAACCATACAAGCCCGCTTCAGCGGCGACGACACGCCCGACCGAAGCCGTCGCGGCTGAAGCTCGCTCACACAATGGGCGGAGCCACGACCACTGTGGGAGCCCGCTTGAGCGGCGACGCCACGCCCGGTCGAAGCCGTCGCGGCTGAAGCCCGCTCCCACAATGCTCGGAGCCACGACCACTGTGGGAGCCCGCTTCAGCGGCGACGCCACGCCCGACCGAAGCCGTCGCGGCTGAAGCCCGCTCCCAAAATGCTCGGAGCCACGACCACTGTGGGAGCCCGCTTCAGCGGCGACGACACGCCCGACCGAAGCGGTCGCGGCTGAAGCCCGCTCCCACAATGGGCGGAGCCAGGGCCACTGTGTGAGCCCGCTTCAGCGGCGACGACACGCCCGACCGAAGCCGTCGCGGCCGAACCCGGTTCGCACGTTGGGCGGAGTCGAGGCCTGCGCATCCGCTATGCTGCCCGCTCCGCAGGCCACCACGTCGAGGGCATCGCCATGCACGTCGTCAGCGTCAACGTCGGCCGGGCGCGGGAGCTGCGCGGGCGCAGCTTCGACGGCGTCACCGGCATCTTCAAGGAACCCGCCGACGCGGCCGTGGCGGTCACGACCCTCGGCCTGAAGGACGACGCGATCTGCGACGGCAAGCACCACGGCGGACCGGATCAGGCGGTCTACCTCTACCGCCAGGAGGACTACGACTTCTGGTCGAAGGAACTCGGCCGCACGGTCGCGCCCGGCACCTTCGGGGACAACCTCACGGTGGCCGGCCTGCCTGCCCCCGCCCTGCCCATCGGTGCGCGCCTCACGTTCCCCGACCTCCTGCTGGAGATCACGGCCCCACGCATCCCCTGCAACACCCTGGCCCAGCGCATGGACGACCCCGCCTTCGCGAAGGCCTTCGTGCGCGCAGAGCGTCCGGGCCTCTACGCCCGCGTGATCCGCGAGGGGCGCGTGACTGCCGGGGACGCGTTCACGCTGGAAGGCGCGGACGCGGGCGCCACCACCGTGGAGCTCTTCCGCGACAGCTACCGTCGCCTCGACGCGGACCGGCTCCGGCACTGGCTGGCCCTGCCCATCGACGCGCGCACCCGCGCCAAGTTCGAGGCGGAACTCGAGGCCCGCACCTGAGCCGCAGAGCGCGTCTCCACCCGGCCGGCCGGCGCGAGAGCACCCCGGATCCGCCGCACGAGGCATGAGGGCCGCAGCGAGCCAGCGCATGGTCTTTCGCCCCGTGACCGCTCGCCGGGCGACTCACGCCTCGTCCGCCGGTTCCAGGGAGCGTCGCGGCCACAGCGTGCGAGGGAAACGCCCGCTCAGCCCCGCAGGTCCTTCGACGAATCCATGACCACGTAGGTGGTGATCGAGGCCACCTGCGGCAGCGTCCCGAGCACGTCGGCGTGCAGGCGCTTGTAGGCCGCGAGATCCGCCGTCTCGACGCGGAGCAGGTACTCCACGGCACCCGTGACGTTGTGGCACTCGCGCACCTCCGCCACGTCCGCCACGGCGCGCTCGAAGGCCTCCTGGGACGGCCGCGAATGCTCGTTCAGCCCGACGGCCACGTAGGCGAGAAAGCCGCGCCCGAGGGCGGCGGGATCGAGGACCGCCCGATACCCCCGGATGACGCCGCGGCGCTCGAGCTCCTGCACGCGGCGCAGACAGGCGGAGGGCGAGAGCCCGACCCGCTCGGCGAGGGCGACGTTGGGGATCCGGCCCTCCCGACCGAGCACGGACAAGATCCGGTCGTCATAGCGGTCCAGTTCGCTCATTCGTTGCGCACTCGTTCGATTCCCGGGCCCAGAACGCAACCATACACCGCCCGATCGCCCCTATTCTTGCGCCCTATTCCACCCGCATCGGAAGCCGCACCGTGACCCCGGAAGCGCTCGGCGCCCTGGCCCTCTTCGCCCTCGTGAGTTCGATCACGCCGGGGCCGAACAACCTGATGCTCATGGCCTCGGGCGCCAACTTCGGTCTGCGCCGGACGGTGCCGCACATGGCCGGCGTGGCCCTGGGCTTCGTGTTCCTGCTCCTGTGCATCGGGGCCGGCCTGGGCGAGGTGCTCGAGCGCTGGCCCGCCCTCGACACGGGGCTGCGGGCCCTCTGCCTCGCCTATCTCGCGTGGCTCACCTGGCGCCTCGCCACCGCCGCACCGCCGGGTGAACGGGACGGGCGGGACCGCCCGCTCACCTTCCTCGAGGCGGCGGCGTTCCAGTGGATCAACCCCAAGGGCTGGGCCATGGCCCTCACGGCCGTCACCGCCTACCTGCCCGGGGACGGGACCCGTGCGCTGCTCGCCGCCGCCGCCGTCTTCGGGCTGGTGAACCTCTCCTCCGTGAGCACCTGGGCCGTCGCGGGCACCCGCGTGCGTTCCCTGCTCGGCGAGGGGCGCCGCCTTCGTGTCTTCAACGTGACCATGGCGATCCTCCTCGCGCTGTCCGTGCTCCCCCTCTTCCGCTGACCGGGTGCCCGGAACGGCCGCCGGTCCGCCCCCGTCGTTCCTGCGGGACGGGCGGCGGTTGCCGCGCGGCGGCCGGCGGCCTGTACCATCGGGCGAGGATTCCGGGGAGGCAACGAGGATGCGCACGATTTCGAGACTGCTCCTGCTCGCCCTGCTGTTCGGCAGCGGCGCGCTCCGGGCCGACGAGCTCGGCTCCATCGACTTTCCCAACTCCGGTGCGCCGGAGGCGCAGGAGGCCTTCCTCACCGGCGTGAAGGCCCTGCACAGCTTCCAGTTCGACGAGGCCCGCTTCGCCTTCGAGGAGGCGCAGGAGATCGATCCGGACTTCGCCCTCGCCTACTGGGGCCAGGCCATGAGCGACAACCATCCGCTCTGGGCCCAGCAGGACCGCGAGGCCGCGGAGGCGGCGCTGCAGCGCCTCGCCCCCACCTTCGAGGAACGCCTCGCGAAGGCCCCCACGGAGAAGGAGAAGGCCTGGCTGCGCGCCGTGGAGACCCTCTACTTCTCCCCGGGCGACAAGCTCGCCCGCGACCGCGCCTACGCGGAGTACCTCGCGGAGATGCACGCGCGCTGGCCCGACGATCACGAGATCGCCGTCTTCCGCGCCCTCTCGCTCCTCGGCACCGTGCGCCCCGGCGACCGCGGCTTCCGCCGGCAGGCCCGGGCGGCGGCCATCGCCCTCGACGTGTTCCGGGAGAATCCGGAGCACCCCGGTGCCGCGCACTTCGTGATCCACGCGCTCGACGACCCCGAGCACGCGATCCTCGCCCTGCCCGCGGCACGGGTCTACGCGGACATCGCGCCGGCCTCCGCCCACGCGCTGCACATGCCCTCGCACATCTTCCTGCAGCTCGGCATGTGGGATCGCGTCGTCGCCTCCAACATCGAGGCCTACGCGGCGGCCGTGGCGGCCAACGAGAAGTACGGCCTTCCCGAGGGCCGCGAGGACTTCCACACCCTGTCCTGGCTCGCCTACGGCAACCTGATGCTCGGGCATGCGGAGCGCGCCGCGGAGAACGTCGAGCGGGCGCGGGCCGCGGTGGACCGCAATCCCGGCAATCGCCGGATCCACGCGGGCTGGCTGAACATGCGGGCCCGACACATGATCGAGACGGGGCAGTGGGAGGCACTGCCCCTGCGCTCCACGGACACGGTGGAGGGCAGCCACGGCCCCTGGGTCGCCGCCGTCGGGCTCTCCGCCGCACGGCGCGAGGATCCGCAGCTCGCCGCCGCCGCGGAGGCGCGTCTCGAGGATCTGCGCGACGCGGCCGAGGCGTCGGGGCGGGACTACGCCGCGCGGGAACTGGCGGTGCTGACCCTGCAGGTCCGGGCGGAACGCCTGCGTGCGGAGGGGGATCTCGACGCCGCGCTCGCCGCCGCGGACGAGGCGGCGACGCTGGAGGTGGAGACGCTGCAGACCCCCTCGGGCCCGCCCGTGCCCATGAAACCGGCGGTGGAACGCTACGCGGAGCTCCTGCTCGAGGCGCGGCGGCCGTCGAACGCCGTGGAGGCCTTCGAGGCAGCCCTCGCCTGGATCCCGCAGCGCACGCCGGCCCTCGTGGGCCTCGCCCGCGCGGCCGAGGCCGCGGGCAACGAGGTCCTCGCGCTGCGCACCTGGGAGGCCGTGCAGGCCATGCCCGGGGCGAACCCGGAGGCGGAGCCCTTCCGCGCCGCCGCGGCCGCGGGGTCCTGAGCGCACGCCGCCGGCTCCGTGCGGCGGCGTGCGCGGCTCGCCCTCACATGCGGTGCAGGGCGCAGAGCTTGTTGCCGGAGGGATCGCGCAGGTAGGCGAGATAGAGCTTCACCGGGCCGTTCTCGCGCACGCCCGGCGGGTCCTCGCAGCTCGTGCCGCCGTTCGCGACGCCCGCGGCATGCCAGGCGTCCACCGCCTCCGGGCTCGCCGCCGCGAAACCGATCGTGGAGCCGTTCCCGTGCGACGCCGGCTGCCCGTCGATGGGCTTCGTGAGCGCGAACACCCCCGCGTCGGTGCGGTAGAAGCAGCGCCCCTTCGGATCCATGGTCCCGGGCCCGTGGCCCAGCGCGCCGAGGGTCGCGTCGTAGAAGCGCTTCGACGCCTCGACGTCGTCCGCACCGACCATCACGTGACTGAACATGCCTGTCTCTCCCGTCGTGGCAGCGGGACCGCTCCCGCCGCGCGCCCGGGAGCATAGCGCGCGCCGTCCCGTCCGGGGACGCCCCTCAGGCGCGGTGCAGGCCGTGCGCGACGGCGCCGAGCAGGAGCAGTCCGAACGCGACGCGATCGGCGCGGAGCACCGCGGCGAGCTCCGCCGAGAGGCCTTCCGCTCCGCGCGCCAGCATCAGGAAGGACGCGACGCTCACGAACCCCACGAGCAGCGCCGGCCCGTGCAGCTCGGGGCGGAAGGCCGCCGAGGCGAGGAAGGCCCCGAGCAGCCCGAAGCTCACGGCCCGGTGACGCAGCAGCAGTTCCACGGCGCCGCCGGGCGGCTCCACGCCGTAGAGCCGCTGCAGCTGCGCGCCACCGAGCACGCCGATCGCCGGCAGCAGATGGAGCAGCGCGACGAGGCCGAGGACGAGAGCGGTGACGGTGCGCATCGGGAGCACTCCGGGCGGGGACGCGAGGGTCCATGACACCCGACGCGGCGCTCCGGAGCGATTCCCTCGCAGGTCATGAATCCGGCGTGGACTCCGGACGCACCCGGTCCCAGACCGTCTCGAAGCCGTCGTCCTCGCCGAGGAGCGCCTGCACCGGGCTGCGCTTCTCGATGTGCCCGATCAGGTGCTTGTAGGTGCCGTAGCCGACGAGCGCACGCAGCCGCGACGAGAAGTCCCGCACCCGCTCCCGCGGGATGCCGAGCTGCTGGTTCTCCTGCTGGCGCACGAAGCCCGCGCAGTAGTTCATGGCCAGCCCCACCCGGCGCTCCGAGCTGCGGTTCGC
>JAZBPF010000085.1:0-10888 GCA_036351515.1 Pseudomonadales bacterium
CCGGCGACACCTCTCCTACCTCGGACGCCTCCTGCGCACCGAGGACGTGGACGCGCTCACGGCCGCCCTCGCTCGCCTCGACGCCTCGAGCGCCGAGGCCACGCGCGCGCTCCACGATCTCGAGCACTGGCGCGACGCCCTCGTCGCCGACGAGCGGGCCGTCGGCGCCTGGTGCGACGCCCTTCCGGAGACGGACCGCCCGCGGCTGCGGCAGCTCGTCCGCGCGGCGCGGACCGAGGCCGAGCGGGCCGGCGAGCCGGACCCGCCGAAGCGCGCCTTCCGCGCCCTGTTCCGCTTCCTGCGCGAGGAAAGCGGCGACGCGCCGCCTCCTCCACCGGGTTGACGCCCGGCCTCAGCCGGCCGTGCCGCCGATCGTCACGGCGTCGATGCGCAGCGTCGGCTGGCCGACGCCCACGGGCACGGACTGCCCGTCCTTCCCGCAGACGCCGATCCCCTCGTCGAGGGCGAGGTCGTTGCCGACGCGCGAGATCCGCTGCATGACCTCCGGCCCGTTGCCGACGAGCGTCGCGCCGCGGACCGGCGCGGTCACCCGTCCGTTCTCGATCAGGTACGCCTCCGTGGTCGAGAACACGAACTTCCCGGACGTGATGTCGACCTGCCCGCCCCCGAAGTTCACGGCGTAGAGACCGCGGTCCACGGAGGCGAGGATGTCCGCCGGATCGTCCTCGCCGGCGAGCATGAAGGTGTTGGTCATGCGCGGCATGGGCAGGTGCGCATAGGACTGGCGCCGGCCGTTGCCCGTGGGCGCCACGCCCATGAGCCGTGCGTTGAGCTTGTCCTGCAGGTACCCCGTGAGGACACCCCGTTCGATGAGCACGTTGCTGCGCGTCGGCGTGCCCTCGTCGTCGACCACGAGGGAGCCGCGGCGCTCCGGCAGATCACCCTGATCGACGACCGTGCACAGGGGCGAGGCCACCCGTTCGCCGATCCGGCCGGCGAAGGTCGAGGTTCCCTTGCGATTGAAGTCTCCCTCGAGGCCGTGACCCACGGCCTCGTGGAGCAGGACGCCGGGCCAGCCCGGCCCCAGGACCACCGGCAGCGTACCCGCCGGCGCGTCCACGGCATCGAGGTTGAGCGTGGCGCAGCGCACGGCCTCGCGGGTCCAGGCGAAGGCCCGGTCGCCGTCGAGGAACCGTCGGTAGTCGTAGCGGCCCCCGCCCCCGGCGGAACCCCGCTCCCGACGGCCGTCCTGCTCGACGATCACGGACACGCCGAAGCGCACGAGCGGGCGCACGTCCGCGGCGAGGGTGCCGTCGGACCCGAGCACGAGTACCACCTCGTGCACCGCGGACAGGCTCGCCGACACCTGCACGACCCGCGGGTCGAGGTCCCGCGCGAGCGCGTCCACGCGTCGCAGGAGTTCGGTCTTCGCCGGATCCTCGAGACTCGCGAGCGGGTCCTCGGCGCCGTAGAGCACCGGCGTGCCCGCGGCCGGGGTGACGCGGACGCCGCGCTCCGGGCCACCGCCCCGGGCGATCTGCCGGGCGGCTCCGGCCGCGCGGTCCAGCGCCGGGAGGAGCAGTTCGTCGGAATAGGCGAAGCCGGTACGCTCGCCGGCGACCGCGCGCACGCCGACGCCGCGGTCGATGCCGAAGCTCGCGTCGCGGACGATGCCGTCCTCGAGGACCCAGGATTCGCTCCGCGAGTCCTGCAGGTACAGATCCGCGTAGTCGACGTCGCGGCCGAGCATGCCGGAGAGCACCTGCTCGAGCCTCGACGGGTCGAGCTCAGCGGGCTCGAGGAGCTGGCGACGGGCGATGGTCAGGGCCTGATCCAAGGGGGAACTCCTGCTGCGGAGAGGGCGGAGCGGGCGGCTCCCCGTCCGGTGCCGGCGTGGGCGCGGCCGGATCGGGCACCGCCGCCGGCGCATCCGGCCCCGGTGGTTCCGGAGACGCTCGCGGAGCGCCCGGGCTCGCCTCCGGGCGTTCCTGCGCGCGGGCCGCCGGAGCGCCCGGCCCGGCGCGCGCGTTCCCGGCGGCAGATCGTGCCGACGGCGATGCGCCGGACGGGGACGTTCCGGACGGGGTCGTTTCGTTCTCGAAGATCGTAACAAACTCGACCTCCGGCGCCTGCAGCGTACCGCCGATGCGGTAGCGGGCGCTCGAGAAGCGGTCGATCTGCTCCCGGAAGATCCGTTCGGCGACGAGCACGCCGGCGCCGGTGAGCGGGTTCGCGAGCAGCGCCGCCGAGGCCGCGGCCCAGGGCAGGTTCCGGCTCACGGGCAGCGTGACGATCATGCTGCCGTCGAGGGTCCGCGCCGCCAGATCCACGGCCCCGTCCACGGAGACGCTGCTCGAGGGCGCGAGGATCTCCACGGGCTGCTCCGTGCGCAGCCTGCCGTCGCCGAAGGCCAGGCGGCCCTCGATCCGGTCGTAGGCGAGGCCGCGCTTGTAGAGGTCCGTGAAGTCCAGGCGCATGCGGCGCGCGATCGCCGCGAAGTTCAGCAGCCCGATCATCCGCAGCGGGGCGGCGCCCGCCTCGATCTGCACGAAGCGCCCGCGCTCGATCTGGAGGTCCAGCGCCCCCTCGAGCGCCGGCGCGGCGAAGGCGTCCGGCGGTCCGTCCCAGGCGAGCGCCCCCTCGAAGGCGACGCGTTCGGACTCGATCACCGGGGCGAAGCCCCAGGCCTCGAGCACCGCGCCGAGGTCTTCTCCGGTGACCCGCCCGGACACCCGCGTGCGCGGGGCGCTCCCGAGGCGGAGGTCCAGCTCCGCCGGACCGGTCTCCCCGGCGCCCAGCGCAAGCCCCCGCAGCCGCGCCTCCAGCTCCGTCAGGTGCAGGCCACCGGCGTCGGGCTCCAGCAGGAAGCGCGCGCTGCCGAGCGGGGTGCCGTCGAGGGTCAGGCCGGCGAGGGACACGTCCATCGTCGGCAGCGCGCCGGGATCCAGCTCGTCGAACCAGCCCGCGGGCGCCGGCGGCTCCGCGTCCTCCGGTGCCCGGGCGTCGGCGTCGGGATCGAGGGGCAGGTCGAGCCGCGCGAGAGCGACGCGCAGGGGGCGGCGCGGGTCCACCTCGACCCGTCCGGCGATGCGGGGCGCGTCGAACTCCACGACGGGCGCGACGGTGGAGCCGGACAGCACGAGTTCCGCAGGGCCGAAGGCGGTCTCGCCCCAGCGCGCCGCGTCGACGACGAGGCCGGCGTCGAGGAGCACCGCCTCGCCGCGCGCCGCGGCCGTCGCGGTGCCCCCCGCGTCGGCCACGCCGAGGGCCTCGAGCCAGGCGCCGACCTCGAGGGACGGCAGGTGCCCCCGGAGCCGCAGGCCGGCGTCGGGCAGCTCCGGCCGCGGCTCCCGGAGCCCGAGCGCGCCGGCCTCGAGGCGCCCGTCGGCGAAGCGGAAGCGCCCGCCCAGGGTCTCCCAGGAGACCTCCGCGGTGCCGGCGCCGGCGGCCGGGAGCGCCAGCGTCACGGCCAGGCTGCCGCCGGGCGCCGCGAGCGGCTCCGGCAGCCCCGTGCGCAGCTCCGTCGCGTCCGGGACGCGCACGGACAGGTCGACGGCGCCGTCCGGGGCGATCCGGAGGCGGCCCTCCCAGGAGGCGCGGCCCGCGAGGTCCCCGAGCAGCGGCAGCGCGAGCCAGGACGCCAGCGCCGGGGCCCGTGCCGTGCCCTCGGCCTCGAAGCCGAGGCCCGCGCCCGCGAGGTCCCCCTCCAGGCGTCCCCGGACCGGCCCGTCGAAGAGGACCGCCGTGAGCCCCTCGCCGGAGAAGCGACCGGGGTGGACGTAGCGGACCGTGCCCGCCAGCTCGCGCAGCACGAGCCCGGCCTGGGGCACGCGCAGGCGGTCGAGGGCCGGACGCACCTCCACCTCGAGCCGCTCGGGCGCGCGGTCTTCCGCTCCGCCACCGAGGGGGAGGACGAGGTCCGCGGCCAGCTCCACGGGGCCCTCCGCTTCCCAGGGTGCGTCCAGCACCGTCGTGGCGTCGCCGAGCGGCGCGCCTCGGAGGAAGTCGAGCAGTGCGGTCCCGTCGCCGCGTCCGCGGGTGGTGAGCTCGAGGCGAGGCGGCGGCCGTTCGCCGTCCGCACCCGCTGCGAGCGGGACCGCGACCGCCACGTCCTCCAGGTCCAGCCGGGCGATGCGTCCCCGCCGTGCCGTGCCGCGGACGCCGCGGTGGTCCACCCGGAGCGTCCCGTCCAGGTCCGTGAGCGGCGGCCAGGCCGGATCGAAGGCGAGCCGGGCACCGTCGACGTCGAGGAACAGCCCCACGCTCCGCTCCACCGGCGTCGGGTCGACGATGCGGCCGTGGACGAGTACGGCGCCGGCGGGGACGCGGCCGGAGCGGGCCGCCGTCTCGATCCAGCTCCGGAGCCCCGCATCGAGGCCCCGGGGCAGGTAGGCAGGGGTGTGGCGGGCGTCCGAATCCCGCACCCCGAGGAGGAGCGAGAAGGTGCGCTCCGCCTCGTCGCGGGGCAGCTCGAGGGCGAAGGCACCGGCCGCGCGACCGGCCTCGCCCCGCGCCTCGAGCCCGGTGCCGAGGACCTCGAGGCCCCCCTCGCCCCAGCGGACGTCCACGCGGCCGCGGCCGCCGTCGTACTGCCAGCCGGCGTCGAAGAGCTTCGGGAAGTGCAGGAAGAAGGGGCCCGTGTCCAGCAGCGCCCGCGCGCCGCCCTCGAAGGTGACCACGCTCGCGTCGAGGCCGCGCACCGCGGGCACGCCCCGGTAGTCGCGCAGGCGCAGATCCTCGAACTCCACGGCCGTGGCGAAGACGTCCGCCGCCTCGTCGTAGAACAGGCGCGTCCCCACGGTCTCGGCGTCCGGGTCGAGGTTCGCGAGCCAGCGGGTGGGGGCCTCGCCGAGGACCTCGAGGGACAGGAGCAGGCGCACGGCGGAGCGGCCGTCGAAGGGCGGCAGGCTCGCGAACCAGCGCCGGTCCGGCGCAGCGGCACGACCGTCGTCCCCGGGACGCCAGGCGACGCGCAGACCGTCGAGATCGATGTCCTCGTCGCCCAGGACCGTTCGGAGTTCCCGGAAGAGCACGTCCCCCCGCCCGCGGTCCATGCCCGCGCTCTCCGCCACGAGGCGGGTCGCCCGGACGCGCAGCGGCGCCTCCGTGCCGAGATCGAGGGCGCGGGCCGTCGCCGCCGCCCGGAGCCGGACGCCCGCCTCCGGATCGAAGTCCGCGCGCAGCTCCAGGCGCTGGAACATGCCCGAGGCCCGGGCGCGGTCCCCGAGGAGCGCCGCGAGCGGCGTCAGGGCGACGTCGTCCAGACGCACCAGCACGCGCCCCGCGCGGTCCCGAGGATCGAGCGGGTCGCCCGTGAGGTCGAGATAGGCCTCTCCGACCGCAGCCGTGCCCGTCTCGTCGGGCCCGACGATCGCCGGCAGGTAGCGCACGCGCAGGTGGCTGCGGTGCACGAAGCGTTCGCCGAGCACGGCCCCCTCGAGTTCGACGCGGTCGGGGGCCCCGTCCCCGACGTGCAGCTCGGCCCGGGCGCCGCGCAGGTCCACGTAGTCCGAGTGGTAGAGGAAGCGGACGATGCTGGCGGGCGCCGGCAGGGCGCCGCCGCGGCCGTCGCGCAGACCCCAGACCCCGTCCGCGCGCCGCGCGAGGCGCACCTCGAGCTCCTCGATCACGAGGGCGGAGGCCACGGGATGCCGGCGCAGCAGCGTCTCGAAGACGTCGAGGTCGAGGCGCAGGCGCGCGATGGTGAGGGCCACAGGGGCGCCGGGGGGCGCGAGCGCGACGGACCGCGCCTCCAGCACCGGATCCCAGCCGAGGAAGCGGCCCTCCACGGCCCCGAGCCGCACCTCGAGGCCGAGCGCCTCCTCGAGCAGGGCGACGATCCGCGGGGTCTGTTCGTCGAGACGGGCCATGAACAGCCGGCCGCCCACGGCGTAGACGGCGAGCAGGAACACGAGCAGTGCGAGCGCCCAGGGCACCACCGCGCGCAGCAGGCGGCGAAGGCGCCCGCCGCGGGGGCGGGACCCCGGCACCTCAGGCTCCGGGCCCGGGAGCCCGCCCGGGCGCCCGACCGTCGCGGGGCTCCCCCGCCACTTCCTGGAGCAGGACGACGTCGAAGTGCTCCACGGCGTAGGAGGGCTCCACCTGAAGCCGGATCGGCAGGCCGACGCGCACCGCGAGCGCGTCCACGTCGGCGGCGTTCTCGTCGAGCAGGCGATCGAGGACCGGCTGCGCCGCGCGGACCAGGTAGGCGCTGTGCGGCGGCCCGGCGTCCTGGCTGCGGGGGTCCCGGCTCCTGGCATCCCGGAGGATCGCGCGGAAGATCTCGAAGCACACGGACTCGGGGCTCCGCGTGAACCCCCGCCCCGCGCAGCAGGCGCAGGGCTCGCACAGCTGGCGCGCGAGGCTCTCCCGCGTGCGCTTGCGGCTCAGCTCCACGAGGCCCAGCGCCGAGAGGCCGGAGACGCGGATGCGCGCCGGATCCGCCTCGCAGCTCTTCTCCAGCACGCGGAGCACGTCCCGCTGGTGCTCCGGATCCTCCATGTCGATGAAGTCGACGACGACGATGCCGCCGAGGTTGCGCAAGCGGAGCTGGCGGGGAATCGCCGCGGCGGCCTCGAGGTTCGTCTTGTAGACGGTCTCCTCGTGGCTGTGCGTGCCGACGAAGCCCCCCGTGTTCACGTCGATGGTGGTCATCGCCTCGGTCTGGTCGATGACCAGGTGGCCCCCGGAGCGCAGCGGGACGCGTCCCTCCAGGGCCCGGGCCAGCTCGTCCTCGACGCCGAAGCGTTCGAAGAGCGGCACGGGCTCCTCGTGGAGCAGCACCCGCTCCCGCAGCTCCGGAAGGAAGCGCTCCACGTAGCGGCAGGCACGGGCGTGGGTCTCCGGTGCGTCGATGCGGATCGCGTCGACGCCGGGGCCCACGAGGTCGCGCAGGACGCGCACCGGGACGGGCAGCTCCTCGTAGACCAGCGCCGGCGCCGCCGCGGCGCGGCGCTGGACGTCCACCCGGCTCCAGACGCGCTGGAGGAAGGCGAGGTCGGCGGCGAGCGCGTCCTCGGCCGCACCCTCGGCCACCGTGCGGACGATGCAGCCGGCGCAGGGGAGCGCGGACGCGTCCCGGAGCGCCTCGACGGCGGTCCGCAGCCGCTCCCGCTCCCCCTCGTCCTCGATGCGCTGGGACACGCCGACGTGCGGCGTGAAGGGCATGAGCACGAGGTAGCGGGAGGGCAGGGCCACGTGGGTCGTGAGCCGGGCGCCCTTGCCGGAGATCGGGTCCTTGGCCACCTGCACGAGCACCGGATCGCCCTCGGCGAGTACCTGCTCGATGCCGGGCACCGCCGTTCCCGCGGCGCGCGGCTCCTCGAGATCGGGCCAGTGCGCCCCGCGCACGTCCTTCACGTGCAGGAAGCCCGGCCGCTCGAGGCCCAGGTCCACGAAGGCCGCCTGCATGCCCGGAAGCACGCGCACGACCCGGCCGAGATAGACGTTCCCGGTCACCCCCGGCCCGCTCGCGCGCTGGAGATGGACCTCCTGCAGCACCCCGTGCTCCAGGAGCGCCACCCGCGTCTCGAAGGGGTTGACGTTGATGAGGACGTCTTGGCTCATGGCTCGTCCAGCGGTCGGTCGCCACCGGAGCGGGATCCGGGACCGTCGTCGATCGCGACCCGGTGGCGCCAGGTGTCGATGCCGGCGGCGCGCAGCAGGCGCTCCGTCTCGGCGAGGGGCAGACCGACGACGCCGGAATGGCTGCCCTCGAGGCGATCGACGAATATACCGCCGATCCCCTGGATGCCGTAAGCGCCGGCCTTGTCCACCGGTTCGCCACTCTCCCAGTACCGCTCCGCCTCGCCGGGGGCGAGCGTCCGGAACACTACCCGCGAGCGGCTGAGCGCCAGCTGAACGCCTGCCTCCGTCGCCACGGCCACCGCCGTCAGCACCTCGTGGGCCCGCCCCGAGAGGCGCGCGAGCATGGCGAGCGCGTCCGCGCGGTCCCGCGGCTTGCCGAGGGCCCGGTCCTCGTCCACGACCACCGTGTCCGCACCGAGTACCGGCACCGGGGGCCGCCAGCGCTCGACGCCCGTCCGTGCCTTCGCGGCCGCGAGCCGACGCACCAGCGCCTCCGGCGTCTCCCCGGACGCCGGCGTCTCGTCGAGATCGACCGGGCGCACGAGGAAGCGGATCCCGAGCGTAGCAAGCAGTTCCCGGCGCCGCGGCGAGGCGGAGGCGAGGACGAGCTGGACGTCCGGCGGCAGGGTGACCGCCGTCATCCGATGCGCAGCCGGCGGCGCAGGCCCCGGAGCAGCACGAACGCCAGGGGCCAGAGGGCGGCGGAGACGAGCGGCGGCAGCACGAGCAGCGGCGTCCAGGCCTCGCCCCGGACCACGCTCTCCACGGAGAGATCGAAACAGCCGGCCACGAAGAGCGTCACGAACACGATCAGCGCCTGCTGCAGCAGGGAGTACATGCGCAGGCGTTCGTAGAGCGAGAGCCCCGCCCAGGCGATGAACACGAGGGTCAGCGCGTGCTGGCCGAGCAGGTCCCCGGTGACGCTGTCCACGAGCAGTCCGGCGCACCAGGCGGTCCCCATGCCCACCTGCTGGGGCACCGCCATGACCCAGTAGAGCAGGCCCACGGCCACCCATTCGGGTCGCAGCCAGCCGAGCCAGGAAGCGGCACCGGGCGGCAGGTGCAGTACCGTGAGGAGCAGCCCGACGAGGATCGTCCCCCACACGGCCAGGAAGGTGCGCAGGCTCACGGGCCTTCCTCCTCCGGCACACCCGGCGCCCGGGGCGGCGGACCGACCCCGTCGTCGTCGACGATCACGACCAGGTGCCGGCTCCGCGACAGCTGGGCCAGGGGCCGGGCCGTCACCCGCGCGAAGGGTTCGGCGGGGTCGTCGAGCACGGAGACGATCTCGGCTACCGGATAGCCGGCGGGGAACCGCCCGCCGAGGCCCGAGGTGACGAGCAGGTCCCCGCGGCGCACGTCCTCCGTGTCGGGAACGAAGCGCAGCTCGAGGGGCTGCCCCTCACCGGTGCCGCGGAGCACGAGGCGCAGGTCGTTCCGGGCGACGACCACCGGCGTGGCGTGGGCGGCGTCGTCCACGAGCAGGACGCGGGCGCTGACGCGGCCGGTCTCCACCACCTGACCGACGAGGCCCCGGGCGTCCAGCACCGCGTCGCCGACGGCGACGCCGTCCGCCTCGCCCTTGTCGAGCACGAGCTGACTGCGCAGCGGGTCGGGGCTGATGCCGATCACCTCCGCGAACAGGCGCCGCCCCGACACCCGCGCCGCGCTGCCGAGCAGCGCCCGCAGCCGGGTGTTCTCCTCCTCGAGGGCCCGCACCCGCTGGCGCTCCACCGCCCCCTGGAGCAGCTCCCGCGACAGGGCGACGTTCTCGCGGCGCAGGCGCACCCAGCCCGAGACCGTCTCGAGCATCGCGTAGGGCCCTTCCGCGAGGGTGAAGAGCGGCGTCGTGACCGTGCCCAGGGCGGCGCGCACCGGCACCAGGAGCGGCGTGTTGTGGTCCGCCACCATCAGCACCAGGGAGAGCAGGCAGAGCGCCAGCGCCTTGTAGCCGGTGAAGGAACGTTCGAGGAACAGGGACTTGATGACGCGTCTCCCGGGACGACGACGGGCCGCGGTGCCCCGGCGCAGCCGAAGCCGCCGCCGGGAGCGCTCCGGGGACCGAGCGTGCCCTGCGGGCTCAGTCGCTCGAGAGCAGGTCCAGCGTGCCCGCCTTGTCCATCAGTTCCAGGGCCTTGCCGCCGCCCCGGGCCACGCAGGTGAGGGGATCCTCGGCGAGGAGCACGGGCAGGCCGGTCTCCTCGGCCAGCAGGAGGTCCAGATCGCGCAGCATGGCGCCGCCCCCCGTGAGCACGACGCCGGACTCGGCGATGTCCGAGGCCAGCTCCGGCGGCGTCTGCTCGAGCGCGCTCTTCACCGCCTGCACGATCATGGAGAGCGGTTCCTGCAGCGCCTCGAGGATCTCGTTGGAGTTGAGCGTGAAGCTCCGGGGCACCCCTTCGGCGAGGTTCCGGCCGCGGACGTCGATCTCGCGGACCTCCTTTCCGGGGTAGGCCGTGCCGATCTCCTGCTTGATGCGCTCGGCGGTGGCGTCGCCGATGAGGCTGCCCTGGGTCCGGCGCACGTAGGCCACGATCGACTCGTCGAAGCGATCGCCGCCCACGCGCACGGACTCGGAGTAGACGACGCCGTTCAGGGAGATCACGGCGATCTCCGTGGTGCCGCCGCCGATGTCGACGACCATGGTGCCGATGGCCTCGTGCACCGGCAGCCCGGCGCCGATGGCGGCGGCCATGGGCTCCTCGATGAGCCAGACGTCCCGCGCGCCCGCCGACAGGGCCGACTCCTTGATGGCCTTGCGCTCCACCGCCGTGGCCTTGCCCGGCACGCAGATGAGCACCCGGGGGCTCGGGCGGATCACCGAGTTCTGGTGCACCTTCGCGATGAAGTGCTTGAGCATCTTCTCGGTGACCTGGAAGTCGGCGATGACGCCGTCCTTCAGGGGGCGGATCGCGGTGATGTTCCCCGGGGTTCGACCGAGCATGCGCTTGGCGTCGATGCCGACGGCGGCGACGGACTTCTGATTGTTGTGATGCCGGATGGCGACGACGGAGGGTTCGTTGAGGACGATGCCTTCGTCCCGGACGTAGATGAGGGTGTTGGCCGTCCCCAGGTCGATCGACAGATCCCTGGAGAACAACCCCCTGATGTTCTTGAACATGTTGGGTGGAGGCGCCCCGGTCGGAGTAGGGTGGCGTGAGAAGTGGGACTGTAGCAACGGCGGGGCTGCGGAGCAAGGAAGAAATATGATACTTTCCGCGACCTTGCGCGCCGGAGCGGCGCCCCTCTCGAACGCGGAACCGGACACCATGCACATCGACGCGGCCGCCCTCTCGCACCTCGCGGAGCTGGCACGCATCGGTCTCGACGACGGCGAGGC
>JAZBPF010000086.1:0-6431 GCA_036351515.1 Pseudomonadales bacterium
CGGGGAATACCCGACCATGGTATCGGGCCCCGGACGCTCGTAGCATGCCGTCCCGTCGTCGGGATCCTTCGTCCCGCCGCAGGAGGAGCGCCGTGGGCGACGTCGTCGATTTCGGGAAGGCCGCCTCGCCGCGGGCCCGCAAGGCGCGCCGGCAGGCGAAGGCGCAGGGGCGCACGCTCTGCGAGCGCGGCTTCCACAAGTGGTCCGTGGACCGCAGCACGCGCTTCGACACGAAGCAGGGCCGGCTCGTGACCGTCGTGCGCTGCACCCGCTGCGACGCCACCCGCGAGGAGCTGCGGTGAGCGAGGCCGGCTTCGCGCTCGACGCCCGCCTCGCCGCGGACACGGTCCTCGTCGGCGACGCGGCGCTCTGCCGCGTCCTGCTCATGGACGACGCGCGCTGGCCCTGGCTCATCCTGGTCCCGCGGCGCGTCGGCCTCACCGAACTCCACGAGCTCGGCGGCGAGGACCGGACGCGGCTCTGGGCCGAGTCGGCGGCCGTGGCCGAGGCGATGCTGGCGCCAGCGCCGCCGGGCAAGCTCAACGTCGCCGCCCTCGGCAACGTGGTCGCCCAGCTCCACCTCCATCACGTGCTCCGCCAGCCGGGCGATCCCGCCTGGCCGGGGCCCGTCTGGGGCTTCGGGACCCGCTCGCCCCATCCGGACGCCCCCGCCGTGGCCGCCGCCTGGCGGCAGCGACTGGCCACCCTCTTCGCCTGAGCCGGCTCCCGCCGGGGCCCTCCGCGCGGACGCCGCGCGGGGGCTGCACACGCCGCACGTCATCGCACCGATCCGGTGCAGCACCGCTGCGCACCGCCGCCGCAGACCGCGGCATCCCGGGCTTCAGGAAGGCTGGCACGCCATCTGCAAACGCTCCTGCGTCGGCCGATGCACCGGACACCGGGCATCGCGGAGGAAGAACGAATCATCGCCGACGCCCCTGGGGAGGGACCGACGTCCATCGGTCCGCGACGGGCCACCGGCCTGCGCCGACCCTGCCCGGGAGTCCGCCATGCCCTCCGTTCGACGTGCTGGTCCCACGTTCGCACTGCTGCTCCTCGTCCTGCTCGTCCGCACCGCCCAGGCCACACCGCCCGGCGCGATCGCCTTCGCGCCGACGCTCGCGCCGGACGCCCGCCGGGGTCACGACGCGCTCGTGGCGCGCCACTTCGGTCCCGACGCGGGCGGCGGCGCCCCGGCCCTCGCCTGGGACCGCCTCCACGCGGCCTGGCGGGCGACGCCGGACCTCGACCGGCGCATCGAGGCCCTCGCCGAACCGGGACCCCGGTCGCCGGAGGCCGCCCGCGCCCGCCTCGGCCTCCACGGCGCGGACCTCGCCGCGCACCACCTGCTGGCCCGGTCGCTGCCCGGGGCCGAGGCCGCCCCCCATGCCGCCGCCCTCGACGCGCTCGTGGCCCGCGTCCTCGCGACCGGGGACGGCAGCGAGGCGGCGCCCTGGTCCGTGGCGAGCCGCGGCGACGCGCTGGCGTTCCTCGCGGCCCGGGGCCTCGAGCCCGTGGGGGGCTACTACACGGCGCCGCGCGCCCACGCCCTGCTGCTCCGGGTGCACGCGCGCCGCGGAGAAGCAGCGCTCGCGGAGGACCACTGGTTCGACCTGTCCGAAGCCTTCGCCGCCTGGCGCACGAAGCGCGCCCATGCGCTGCCCGCAGCGCGCCTGCGTCCCGAGCACCTCGTCGAGGCCTTCGCCGGGCGCGGCGACGCCTACGCGCACGCCTCCGTCGCCGTGGACCTCGCCCAGCGGAAGGCCGCGGGCTCGGAGCTCGCCGCCGCGACGCGGCTGCGGGACGCCGTCGCCGGCGGCAACGGCGCCGCCTGGTACCTGCTCGGGGATCTCTACGAAGGCGCCGCGCAGGACGGCAGCCCCGAGCACCGCGCCCGGGCCCGGAGCGAGGCGGAACGCGCCTGGGGCCGGGCCGCGGCGCTCGGCCTCGCCTACGGCCACTACCGCCTCGGCGGCCTGGCCCTCGACCGCGGCGCCCGCGCGACGGCCCTGCACCACCTCGAACGCGCCGCCGCCGCGGATCACCGGCCCGCGCTCCGCGAGCTCGCCTGGGCGCTCGGCACCGAGGCCAGGAGCGCCGAGGACCGCAGCCGGGTCCTCGACCTGTTTCGGCGGGCCGCGGAAGGCGGGGGCGCGGACGACCGCTACGGCTTCGCGCGCTGGGCCCTGCTCGAGTCGGCGTCGGCGGAGCCGGACCCGGCGGCGCTCGCGGCCCTGGAGGCGAACGTCGCCGCGCGGCACGCGCCCTCCCTCGCGCTCCTCGGGGACCTCCACGCCCGCGGGCGGCACGTCCCGGAGGATCCCGTCCGGGCCCGGAACCTCTGGCTGGAGGCCGCGGCCCTCGCCCGGACGCTCGAGACGCTCCACGGCGTCGCCCGGGCGCTGCTGGCCAACACGGCCGGACCGCTCCACGACCCGGAGGCCGCCCTGCGCATCCTGGAGCCGGTGCTGCGGCACACGGAGGCGGGACGGGCCTGTCTGCCCTGTCATGCCACCTGGGGGGAGGCGCTCCTCGCCGCCGGTCGGACGGACGAGGCACGCGCGGTGCTCACGGAGACCCTCGCGCGAGCCGAGCGCGAGGAGGCGGTAGAGGCCGAGCGCCGCGTCGAGGGGCTCCTCGCACGCCTGCCCGGCGCCGGCGAGATCCTCGCCAGCGCCGGTCGCTAGCAGGCTGCTGTGACGGACCGGGGATGGCCCGCCCGCAGATCGACGCCTGGAAGTCGTCGATCCGTCGTGCCCGAAGGGCGGACCTGCGCCGCAGTTCGGTTCCGAAAGAGTCCCGGACGGACCTTTCCGGCAACCTGTCGCAGGGCGCTCAGGCGGAGGCGCGTCCCGGCGCGGGGCAGGACACGCCCGTGCCGGCGAGGCCGCAGTAGCCGTTCGGGACCTTCGAGAGGTACTGCTGATGGTAGGGCTCGGCGTAGTAGAACGGGCCCTCGGGCGCGATCTCCGTGGTGATGGCGCCCCGTCCCGCCGCGGCGAGGGCCCGGCCGTAGGCCTCGCGGCTCTCCGCCGCGAGCGCCGCCTGGTCCTCGTCCGCCGTGTAGATGCAGGAGCGGTACTGGGTCCCCACGTCGTTGCCCTGACGCATGCCCTGGGTCGGGTCGTGCGCCTCCCAGAAGGTGCGCAGCAGCGCCTCGTAGGAGACCTCCGCCGGCCGGTAGACGACGAGCACGACCTCGGCGTGGCCCGTCAGGCCGGAGCAGACCTCCTCGTAGGTGGGATTGGGCGTGAAGCCACCGGCGTAGCCGACGGCCGTGGTCCAGACGCCCGGCGTCTGCCAGAACAGGCGCTCGGCGCCCCAGAAGCAGCCGAGGCCGAAGACCGCCCGGGCCGTGTCCTCGGGGAAGGGCGGCACCAGGGGGCGGCCGTGGACGTGATGCCCGTCCGGGACGGGCATCGTCGCCTCGCGCCCGGGCAGGGCGCGCTCCGGCGCGGGCAGCTCCACCTTCTTCCGAAACAGGCTCATGGGATCCTCCGGTGAGCTCACGACACCTGCCGGGCAGTGTCGGTGCGCCGGCGCGCCCTGACAACCATGGATGCTATCCTCGTCGCCCCGCAGTCCGACGAGCCTCCGCCGTGTCGATCCGTCGCGCCTCCGGGCGCCGCCCCCGCAGCTCGAGCGTCCTCGCCGGCGTGCTCCTCCTCGTCCTCACCGGATGCACCGCGCCGGGCGCCGGCGGGGCCCGGCCCGCCTACGACACCCTCGTGCGCGACCTCGAGCGCGGACGCAGCGACGCCTGGGACCGCATCGACGACGCCTTCCTGACCCTGCCCGACTTCACGGACCGGCTGCAGCGCCTCGGCGTGCTCCACGGCCGCGTCACGGACGACCGCGACCGGCAGGGCGGGGATCTCGAGCGGCTCGCGGACGACATGCTCGGGCTCTACTACGGCGACCTGCGGGCCCACGAACTCCGCCACCGGCTCGCCCTGACCGCCGGCGACGGCGAGGCGGCCGCCTTCCATCGCCGCGCCGCCGACGCCCTCGCCGCCGCCATCGAGGACTCGGGAGACGGCAGCGCGGAGGCTCCCTACGAGGTGCTGTCCGCGGCCCAGGCCTACGCCTGGCTCGAGGCCCGGCGCACGGAGGTCGTCGGCGCCCTCTACGACGCGAACGACGAGACGCAGCGGCTCCTGCTCGTGACCAAGGTCCGCAAGGGCGAGGGCGAGGCGCTCGAGGAGACGCGCTTCGACCTCAGCGCCAGCTTCCGCGCCCGGGTGGCGCTGGCCGGCACCGACGGCGAAGCGCCACGGCCCTCGGACCTCGTCGCCACCCGCGCCGAACTCGGGGACCCGGCGGCCCAGACCGCCTACGCGATCCGCCTCTGGCAGCGCGGCCCCGAGTACGCGGCGCCGGCGATCCGCTGGCTGCAGGCGGCGAGCGAGGCGGGGAACCTCATCGCCCGGGAGATGCTCGGGGTGATCTACGGCTCCCTCGCGAACGGGCGCGAG
Source organism: Pseudomonadales bacterium (assembly GCA_036351515.1). Classification (GTDB taxonomy): domain Bacteria; phylum Pseudomonadota; class Gammaproteobacteria; order Pseudomonadales; family Azotimanducaceae; genus JAZBPF01. Next base: position 4,476 of record JAZBPF010000086.1, read on the forward strand.
GGCGAGGAGGCCGAGGAGCTCCTCGACGCCGCCGTCGACCAGTTCCTCCTCGCCGTGGGCCAGGGTTCCTCCACGGCCATGTACAACCTCGCGCAGCTCTATCTCTCCGGCCACTTCGGCGAGGAGAACCAGCCCGCGGGCGTCGCCCTCCTGCGCCAGGCCGCGGACCGCGACAACCTCGACGCGACCGTCATGCTCGCGCGCCTGCAGTACAACGGTCAGTTCGTGCCGCAGGACGTGCCGGCGGCCATCGAGCGCCTCGTCGACGCCTCGGAGCGCGGCCACCCGGAGGCGCAGCTGTTCTACGCGCGCCACCTCCTCGACACGGACGACGGGGCCGGCTTCGACGAGCGCGCCCTCGGCTGGCTGCGGGAGGCGGCGAGCGCCGGCACGCTGCCGCCGGCCATGTTCCTGCTCGCGACGCTCCACGCCGAGGGCGAGCACGCGCCGCGGGACCCGGACGCGGCCCGGCGCTGGTTCCGCCGCGCCGCCGAGACGAGCCCGGATCCGGAGCTCGTCAACTCCGTCGCCTGGATCCTGACCGTGGCCGAGGACCGGGCGCTGCGCGACCCGGAGACCGGCCTGCGCATCGTCGCCGGACTCATGGAGCGCGACGAGGCGGCGGCCCGGAACCCCGCCTACCTCGACACCTGGGCCGCGGCACACGCCGCGAACGGCGACTTCGAGCGCGCCGTCGCCGTGCAGCAGGAGGCCATCGCCATCGCGGAGGACGTCCCCGAGGGCGAGGCCCTGCCGGACTACCTGCCGATCCTGCGCGAGCACCTCGAGCTGTTCCGCAGCGGCGGCACGGTGACCGAAGCGGTCCCGTGAGCCTCGCCGGTCCCCGGCGGGACCTGCCCACGGTCGCCGCCGACGCCTTCGACGACCTCTTCCTCGCGGGCACCCCGCTCCTCGACGTCCGCGCGCCCGTGGAGTTCGCCCGCGGCGCCTTCCCGGGGGCGACGAACCTGCCCCTGCTCGACGACGAGGAGCGCGCCCGCGTCGGCACGCGCTACAAGCAGGCCGGGCACGACGCGGCGGTGCGCCTCGGACACGAACTCGTCTCCGGGGCGACGCGGGCCGCGCGCATCGAGGCCTGGGCGGCCTGGGCCCGCGCCCATCCCGACGGGGTGCTCTACTGCTTCCGGGGCGGCCAGCGCTCGCGCATCGCCCAGGAGTGGCTCGCCGAGGCCGGTGCGACCGTCCCGCGCGTCGAGGGCGGCTACAAGGCCCTGCGGGCCCATCTGCTCGCGCACCTCGAGGCGCTCGGCGCCGCCCTGCCGCTGCGCGTCCTCGGCGGGCGCACCGGCACCGGCAAGACCCGGCTCCTCGCCGAGCTGCCCCGGAGCCTCGATCTCGAGGGCCTCGCGAACCACCGCGGCTCCGCCTTCGGTCCGCGGGCGACGCCGCAGCCGCCGCCGGTCGCCTTCGAGAACGCCCTCGCCGTGCGCCTGCTCGTCCTCGCCCGGGACGGCCGGGAACGCCCGGTGGCCGTCGAGGACGAATCCCGCAACGTGGGCCGCCTGAGCGTGCCGACCGCCCTGTTCGCGCAGCTGTCCGCGTCGCCGCTGGCGCTCGTGGAGCGTTCCCTCGAGGAACGGGTGGAGATCACCCTCGCCGAGTACGTGACCGACGCGACCCGCGAGTACGCCTCGCTCCACGGCGAGGCGGGCTTCGACCGCTACCGGGACTACCTGCTCACGAGCATCGACAAGGTGCGCCGACGCCTCGGCGGCGAGCGGCACGGACGCTTCCGCAGGTGGATGGAGGATGCGCTCGCGCTCCAGGCGCGCACCGGCGCCGTGGACGCCCACCGCGGCTGGATCCGCGGCATGCTCGAGGAGTACTACGACCCCATGTACGACCACCAGCTCGCCGCCAAGGCCGACCGCGTGGCCTTCCGGGGCGGCCCGCAGGAGGTCGTGGCCTGGCTGCGGGAGCAGACCGGGGGCTGAG
>JAZBPF010000087.1:0-13071 GCA_036351515.1 Pseudomonadales bacterium
GAGCCGCTCCTCGTCGAGCGTGTAGGGCTCGAGCTCCGTCGCGCGCGCGGGATGCTCCTTGCGCAGGGGATGCCCTTCCCAGCCCGGCGGCGTGAGGATCCTGCGCAGGTTCGGATGGCCCTCGAAGCGGATCCCGAAGAGGTCGAAGGCCTCGCGCTCGTACCAGTTCGCGGACGGGTACAGATCCACGACGGAGGGGAGCACCACGTCGTCCTCCGCGAGGGCGACCTTCAGGCGCAGCTCGCACACGCGGGCCGGATCGGGATCGAAGAGATGGTAGAAGACCGTGAACGCCGACGGCGGCTGGCCCTCCCGATGCCCGCGCAGGCGCTCGTCGATCGCGGACACGTCGAGGAGCAGCGGGAAGCGCGGGGCGCCTTCGTCGCGCAGGCGCCGGAGCACCTCGCGCAGGCGCTCGCGCGGTACCCAGAAGGTCGCGATCCCGTCGGCGGTCTCCTGCCGCAGGACGTCCTCGCCCACGCGCGCCGCGACCGCAGCGGTGAGGCGGGCGTCTGCGTCGGACGCGGGGGTGCGGGTCACGTTCACGGAGCGGGGCTCAGCGACGCGGTCGCGCGGCGAGAGGGTCCGGCGCACGGGGCGGATCGCCGACGGCGTCCGGCTCCGCGAGCGTGGTCGCGCGGCGCCGCTCCGGCGCCCGCGCGTCCCGCTGACTCGGGCGCGGCGCCCGCCGCACGCCGCCGTCGTCGACGATCCAGCTGAGGGGACGGCGCTCGCTCGCGACGGACTTCTGCAGCAGCGTCAGGCCCTGGAGCAGCGCCTCGGGACGGGGCGGACAGCCGGGGACGTAGACGTCCACGGGCAGGAACCGGTCCACGCCCTGCACGACGCTGTAGACGTCGTACATGCCGCCGGAGTTCGCGCAGGAGCCCATGGAGATCACCCAGCGCGGCTCGAGCATCTGGTCGTAGAGGCGCTGGAGCACCGGCGCCATCTTCCGGAACACGGTTCCGGAGATGACGATCAGGTCCGCCTGGCGGGGCGTGGCGCGGATCACCTCGGCACCGAAGCGGGCGAGGTCGTGGCGCGACGTGAACGCCGTCGCCATCTCCACGTAGCAGCAGGACAGGCCGAAGTTGAAGGGCCAGAGCGAGTTCGCCCGGGACCAGGAGACGAGCGCGTCGAGGCGCGTGAGCAGGAAGCTCTCGCTCGTGCGCTGCTCGAATTCGGCCTCCGCCTCGACCATGGGCGCGTCCGGTACCGCGGGGACGAGCGTCCACCTCATCGGGTGCCCTCGCGCGCGGCGGCCGCCCGGGACACGGCGCGGCGGCCGCCCCAGTCGAGAGCGCCGGTCGCCAGTTCGTAGACGAGCGCGACGAGCAGCACGAGCACGAAGAGGGAGACCGCCGCGAAGGCGGGCCAGCCGAGCTCCTTCGCAGAGACGGCCCAGGCGAAGAGGAAGATGGTCTCGAGATCGAAGACCACGAAGAACATGGCGACGAGGAAGAACTCCACGGACAGGCGCAGCCCGCCCTCGCCCGCCACCGGAACGATCCCCGACTCGAAGGGCTCCTCCGTGGCCGTGCGCCGCGGCACGCGACCGCCGAGGAACCAGGACGCGAGGAGCACGAAGACGAGCACGCCGAGGACGGCGAGCGCGTAGACGAGGAACGGGCCGAGCTGCGCCGCCCCCGCCTGCACGCCGGCAGCTGCGGGTTCCACCGGTTCCACCTCCCCATGTTCCGACGGCGACGGTTGCGCGGATGACGTTCCGTCTTCGCCCGACGAGTCGTTCTTGTCGTTGTGCTCGCCCGATTCCCGACCATACTCCCGGGCCTTCGATCGCCGCAAGCACTCGCACCCGGACGCGCGGAAACACACGAACGCCGGAAAAACCGGGTCCTGCAGCGCTTCCCCGGGCGGGCTGCGGCGCGCGCTTTCATCGATTTCCCGGCGCCTGCGTGCCGGGTTCGAAAATCTAATTCATTTGACTTAGAGGAATCCGGCGCCGACGAGTTTCGCGCCGAACGGTCTTGCATCGTCCCGACGTCGCTGGTTTGCTCGCCTGTCCTCTGCACTGCGGTCACGGAGGGGGGAGCCGCATGTCCACGGGTACGACCCGGGCGAACTGGGGGCGCGTCGGGGACGACGACGACGAGCGGGCACAGCGGGAGCGGGCACTGACCGATCCCGGCGCCTATCACGGCGCCATCGCCGCCGCCGAACTCCACTGGCACGACGACGAGCACGGCTGCTGGCTGCGGCGGGAGCCTGCCGACGGGCCCTGGCGCGGCTACGACGCCCGCGACGGCGGCACCGTGGAGGCGGCGCCGCGGGAAGGCAGCTGGACGCCCTGGCGTCGCGCCTTCGACGACACGGACGCCCCGTTCTACCGCTGGTTCGTCGGCGCGCGCACGAACGCCTGCTTCAACGAGGTCGACCGGCACGTGCTCGCCGGGCGCGGCGCCCATGCGGCCTTCGTCTTCGAGGGCGACCGCTGGGACCCGTCCCGCAACGACGGTCGCGGCGGCCCCGTGCACGAGCAGACGATCTCCTACCGCCGGCTCCTCTGGGAGTGCGTGCTGCGGGCGGAGGTGCTCGCGGGCCTCGGGCTCCGGCGCGGCGATCGCGTCGCCTTCAACCTGCCGAACATCCCCGAGCAGCTCTACTACACGGAGGCGGCCAAGCGCCTCGGCGTGATCTACACGCCGGTCTTCGGCGGCTTCTCCGCGAAGACCCTCTCCGACCGGATCCGCGACGCGGGCGCGCGCGTGGTCGTCACCGCCGACGGCGGCTACCGCAACGCGGAGGTCGTGCCCTACAAGGAACAGTTCACCGATCCCGCCCTCGACAACTACGTCCCGCGCGGCACGGCCCTCGACGCCCTGCGCGAGGTGCTGAACGAGCGGGCCGAGGCAGCGGTCGCCGAGCGGCTCCACGACGCCGTCGCCCATGCCCTCGAGGGCGAGATCACCCTCGAGCGCAGCGACGTCATGCGCGAGCTCGGCCGGGCGCTCGCCGCCGAGGAGGGGCTGCCCCCGGAGCGGACCGCCGAGATCCGCACGGCCGTCGCCCGGCGCCTCGCGGATCTCTCGCACATCGTCGAGCACGTGATCGTCGTGCGCTACACGGGCCAGGAGATCGTCGAGCAGGCCCGCGACCGCGGCTCCGACGCCCTCGTGGCCGATGCCCGGGACCGCGTGCTCGCGGCCGTCCGCGCCGCGGGCTTCGACGTCGCCGACGAGGAGGCGCTCCTCGCCCTCTCCGACCGCGAGCTCTGGCGCGCCCTGAACGCCGTGCGCCCCGCGGAGCCGGTGGACGCCGACTGGCCGCTGTTCGTGATCTACACCTCCGGCTCCACGGGCAAGCCCAAGGGCGTGGTGCACACGCACGGCGGCTGGCTCGCGGGCATCGCGCACACCATGCGCGTGGTCTTCGACGCGCAGCCCGACGACCGCATCTACGTCATCGCCGATCCCGGCTGGATCACCGGCCAGTCCTATCTCATCGCGGCGCCCCTGGCCCTCGGGATCACCTCCGTGGTCGCCGAGGGCTCGCCCCTGTTCCCGCACGCCGGGCGCTTCTCCTCGATCATCGAGCGCCACGGGGCGACGATCTTCAAGGCGGGGTCCACCTTCCTGAAGGCGGTCATGACCGACCCGGCGAGCACCGCCGACATGACGGCCTTCGACATGACGCCGCTGAAGGCCGGCACCTTCTGCGCGGAGCCCGTCTCCCCGGCGGTGCAGCAGTTCGCCATGGACCGGATCTGCCCGCACTACGTGAATTCCTACTGGGCGACGGAACACGGCGGCATCGTCTTCTCCTGCCCCTGGGGCGACCAGAAGCCGCTCGCGGCCGACGCCAAGACCTGGCCGCTGCCGTGGATCGACGCCGAGGTGCGCATCGCCACGGAGACGGACGAGCGCGGCCGGGCCACCGCCTGGCGCAGCGCCGAGCCCGGCGAGAAGGGGGAACTGGTGCTCCGCCATCCCTACCCCTACCTCGCCCGGACCATCTGGGGCGACGCCGAGCGGCTCGGGACGGACGCCTGGCGCGGCGACCTCGAGCGCTTCCGCGAGGTCTACTTCGACCGCTGGGACGGTGAGCTCGCCTACACCCAGGGCGACTACGCCCGGCGCCACGAGGACGGCGCCGTCACGCTCCACGGCCGCTCCGACGACGTCATCAACGTCTCCGGCCACCGCGTCGGGACCGAGGAGATCGAGGGCGCGATCCTCCGGGACAAGGCGCTGCGCGCGGACTCCCCGGTGGGCAACGTGGTGGTCGTGGGTGCGCCCCACGACGAGAAGGGCGAGACCCCCGTCGCCTTCCTGATCCCGGCCCCGGGCGCGCGGATCCAGGACGAGGACCTCACGCGCCTGGCGAATCTCGTGCGCACGGAGAAGGGTTCGACCGCCGTGCCCTCGGACTTCCTCGTGGTCTCCGCCTTCCCGGAGACGCGCTCGGGCAAGTACATGCGCCGGACGCTGCGCGCGATCCTCCTCGACGAACCCCTCGGGGACCTCTCGACCCTGCGCAATCCCGAGGTGGTCGAGGAGATCGTCGAGACCGTGGCGCAGTGGAAGGCCTTCGGTCGCCTGGGCGAGGCCCGGGAGATCGTCCAGAGCTACCGCTACCTGCGCGTGGAGAACCACTGGATCGCGCCCGGGAAGTCCGTCGCCCTGGTGATCGTCAGCGCCCCGCCCGTGAACTCGCTGAGCGAGCGCGCCCTCGACGAGCTCAACACCGTGCTCCAGCACGTCCGGGCCCGCGAGGAGACCGTCGCCGTCGTGCTCACGGGGGCCGGCAGCGCCTTCGTCGCCGGCGCGGACGTCAAGGAACTGCTCGAGGTGGGCGAGGCCGGCGACCTCGAGAGCGCGCGGACGCCGGCGAACGCCGCGCACACCGCCTTCTCCGCCCTCGAGTCCCTCGGCAAGCCGGTGGTCGCGGCCGTGAACGGCCCGGCCCTCGGCGGCGGCAACGAGCTCGTGCTCGCCTGCAGCTACGTCATCGCCGACGGCCACGCCCGCTTCGGGCAGCCGGAGATCAACCTGAACCTCCTGCCCGGCTACGGCGGCACCCAGCGCCTGCCCCGACGCCTCGCCGCGCGCCGCGGCGAGGCCGGGCTCGTGGACGCGCTGCGCATCGTCCTCGGTGGCCGCGCCGTGGACGCCGAGCAGGCCAGGGAGATCGGCCTCGTGGACGAACTCGCGGGCCGGGACGGCACCGGCGTGGTCGAGACCGCCTTCGCCCGGCTGCGACGCTGGCTCGCCGGCGAGGGGCCCCTCGTCGAGGCCATGGAGCGGCACCGGCGTCTCCTGGCCGCGCGCGACGCGCCCATCGAGCTCGCCGACCGCGTCCTCGAGGAGCCCTCGATCCGCGCGATCGTCGACCAGCTCCGCACGAGCGGCCGCACGCGGCCGGTGGAGCGCATCCTCGACGCCCTCGCCCACGGCGCCGCCCACGGCCAGCGGGCCGGGCTCCAGCACGAAGCGAAGCTGTTCGCGGAAGCCGTGTGCGATCCCGAGTGCGGGCCGCCCGGCATCACCGCCTTCCTCGAGAAGCGCAGCGCCCCCCTGCCCCTGAAGCCGGTCCCGGTCCCGCCGGACGCGGATGCGGCGACCCGCGCGGCGCTGGAGGCGGACGGGCGCCTGCTGCCCCTGAACGCGCCCTTCTTCGCCGGTGTCACGCCGGTGCCCGAATACCAGTACGGCATGGGCGTGGACAAGGACCCGGCCACGGGCCTGCCCCGGCACGCGGACCCGAAGGACTCCGAGCGGCTGCTCGTGTTCCCGACCCCGGAGCCGGGCCCGAACGAGGCGCTCGTCTACGTGCTCGCCTCGGAGGTGAACTACAACGACATCTGGGCGCTCACGGGCATTCCCGTCTCCCCCTTCGACGCCCGGGACGCGGACGTGCAGGTCACGGGCTCCGGCGGCGTCGGCCTCGTCGTGCGCCTCGGCGAGGAGCTGGTCCGCGAGGGCCGCCTCGCCGTCGGCGACCTCGTGACCATCTACTCCGGCCAGAGCGAGCTGCTCTCGCCGGACCAGGGCCTCGACCCCATGGCCGCGGACTTCCACATCCAGGGCTACGAGATCAACGACGGCAGCCACGCCCAGTTCCTGGCCGTGCAGGGTCCGCAGCTCCATCCGAAGCTCAAGGGCATGACCCTCGAGGAGGCCGGCTCCTACGGCCTGACCTTCGGCACGATCCACCGGGCCCTGTTCCGCACCCTCGACGTGCAGCCCGGTCGGCGCCTCTTCGTGGAGGGCGCGTCGACCGGCACGGGGCTCGAGTGCCTGCGCAGCGCCCGCGCCGCGGGGCTGCAGGTCGTGGGCATGGTCTCCTCCGAGGAGCGGGCCGAGCGCGTGCGCCGCTACGGCGGCGGCCCCGTGAACCGCCGCGATCCCCGCTGGGCCGGCATCTTCACGCCCGTGCCCGAGGCGGAGGCCGAGTGGGCCCGCTGGGAGGCGGAGGGGCGGCCCTTCCTCGACGCCGTGCACGCGGCCACGGACGGCCCCGTCGACTACGTCGTCTCCCACGCCGGCGAGCAGGCCTTCGGCCGCTCCTTCCAGGCCCTCGGCGAGGGCGGCGTGCTCACCTTCTTCGGTGCCTCCTCCGGCTACCGCTTCTCCTTCCTCGGCAAGCCCGGAACCGCGGGCGCCTCGGAGATGCTCGCCCGGGCGGGGCTCCGCGCCGGCCGGGCGCTCCTGGTCGTCTACGGCCCCGGCGCCGACGACGGCATCGTGGATCCGGTGGCCGTCGAGGCCATCGAGGTCGGCTGCGCCCTGGGCGCGCGGGTGGCCGTGCTGGCGGACACGATTCCCCAGCGCGAGTTCGTCAGCTCCCTCGGCTTCGGTGCCAACTTCTGCGGAGTGGTGAGCCTCGAGGAACTGCGCCGGCGCTTCGGGTCGGAGTTCGAGCCGCCCGGGCCCTTCCCGGCCCTGCCCGATCCGTTCACCGAGTCCGCGGCCTTCAAGGAGGCGGTGCGCCGCTTCTCGGACCGCACCCTCAAGCCCGTCGGTTCGGCGATCGCGCCGCTGCTGCGCAGCGCCCTCGACCGCCGCGGCCTGCCCGACGTGGTCTTCGAGCGCGCCGGACGGGACGGCCTGGGGCTCGCCACGGCGCTCGTGAAGCCGAACGTCGGCCGCGTGGTCTACGCGGAGGACCTCGGCGGGCGCCGCCTGTCCTTCTACGCGCCGCAGGTGTGGATGCGCCAGCGCCGCATCCTCATGCCCACGGCGGAGATCCGCGGCACCCACCTGAACACGGCCCGGGAGTTCGCGGAGGTGCAGGAACGCATCGCCTCCGGGCTCATCGACGTGGTGCCGCCGGTGCCGGTGCCCCTGGAGGAACTCCCCGAGGCCCATCAGGCCATGTGGGAGAACCGCCACGCCGGCGCGACCTACGTCGCGCTCCATGCCCTGCCCCGGCTCGGCCTGAAGAGCCGGGACGAGCTCTACCGCGCCTGGGCGATCCAGGAAGCAGAAGCCCGCGGCGACGTGCTCGAGCGGGTGGACACGGGATCTGCGAGGACCCTCCTATGACCGAGCGCACGGAAAGCACCAGCGGAGCCCGCCTGGCCGGGCGCACCGTCGTCCTCACGGGAGCCGCCGGCAACATCGGCAGCTACATCTCCCGCCGCCTCCTGCGGGAGGGCGCGCGGCTCGTGATGACCGGCCGCGACGGCGAGAAGCTCGACGCTTTCGCGCGCACGCTCGCCGCCGAGGGCTTCGACCCGGAGTCCATGGCGACCGTGGTGGGCGACTGCGCCGACGCCGACAGCTGCCGGCACATCGTCGCCGCCGCCGTGGAGCGCTTCGGTCCCATCGACGTGCTCGTGAACAACGCCGGCGGCCCGGGGCCGCGGCGCACGCTCCGGGAGATCCCCTTCACGGAGGCCCAGAAGCGCGCCCACGGCGACGACGAGACCATGACCGAGGCGGCCATGAACCTCCTCGGCGGCCCCTGGAACATGGCCCGCGCCGCGATCCCGCACATGGCGCCCTGCGGCTCCATCGTGAACGTCTCCACGATCTTCTCGCGCACGCGCTACTTCGGGCGGATTCCCTACGCCGTGCCGAAGTCCGGCCTCAACGCCCTCTCCCTGGCCCTCGCCCGGGAGCTCGGCGGCGAGCGCGGCATCCGCGTGAACACGGTGTTCCCGGGGCCCGTGAAGTCCGAGCGCATCGACCGCGTGTTCGCCAACATGGACGCGCTGCAGGGGCTCGAGCCGGGCAGCACCTCGCACGAGTTCCGCAGCCTCATGACCCACAAGCGCAAGGGCGACGAGGCGGAGGGCGACGCCCTCGACTTCCGCTACCCCACGCCCGAGGACGTGGCCTCGACGATCCTCTTCCTCTCCTCCGAGGAATCCGCGGCCTTCTCCGGCCACGCCTTCGAGGTCACGAACGGCATGCAGGTGCCGGCCCAGAGCCGTTCGAACCTCGTCTCCTGGCCCGACGACCGCCTCGTGGACCTCACGGGCAAGGTGGTGCTCGTGCTCGGCGGCAGCGATCTCGACGAGGCCCTGGTCTTCGCCGAGCGGAACCTGCGCCGGGGCGCGCGCATCGTCCTCGGCATGCGCACGCTCCAGCTCGTGGGCCGCGCCGAGGCCCGCGTGGACGCCATGGGCAAGGTGCCGATCCACGTCCAGCACCTCGACCCGCTGCGCGGCGAGACCGTGGACCGCGTGTTCCAGTTCCTCCAGGACCACTTCCGGCGTCTGGACGGGATCGTCGTGCTCCCCGCCGTGGCCAACGGCGAGCACGGCTACTCCCTCGCCACCGCCGACGACGAGGACGTGCGCACCTTCATCGAGACCGAGATCGTCGCCCCCGTGGCCTTCGCCTCGGCGCTCACGCGCAACCTCGCCTCCTGGCGCGTGAAGTGCGACGCCCCGCCCACGACCTTCGTCACCAACCAGGACGACGGCCGCGGCAACCGCATGAACGAGATCCGCCGCGCCGCCATCGAGGAGCTCATCCGCATCTGGCGCTACGAGGAGCGCAAGGAGATCGACAAGGGCGCCTGGGGCTGGAGCAACGTGCCGAACCAGCTCGTGCGCTACGACAACGGCGAGCCCGACAACCTGGCCTTCGCCGCCGACTGGACCGCGACGCTCAACAACGGCGTGCGCAAGATGGATCCGATCAACCTCTGGGTGCCGAAGAACATCCTCCGCGCCACGGGCAAGTCGGCCATGCCGCTCGACATCCAGCGCGTGCTGCCGGGCCTGCACCGCGGCAAGACCGCGGTCATCACCGGCGGCAGCATGGGCATCGGCATGCAGCTCGGGCGCTACCTCGCCATGGCGGGCGCCCGCGTGCTGCTCTCGGCCCGCAGCCTCGAGAAACTCGAGGCCGCCCGCGAGGAGATCGTCGCGGAGCTGCGCGGCATCGGCTATCCGGATCCGGAAGGGCGGGTCACGGTCCTCGGCGACATCGACGTCGCCGACGAGGCCGCCATGCGCCGGCTCTTCGACCACGCCACGAACCTCTACGGCGACGTCGACTTCCTCATCAACAACGCGGGCATCGCCGGCGCCGAGGAGATGGTCGTCGACATGGCGCTCGAGGACTGGAACCGGACCATGGAGGCGAACCTGATCTCCAACTACTCCCTGATCCGGAAGTTCGCGCCGCGCATGAAGGCGCGCGGCCGGGGCGTGGTGCTGAACGTCTCGAGCTACTTCGGCGGCGAGAAGTACCTCGCCGTGGCCTACCCGAACCGCTCCGACTACTCCGTCTCCAAGGCCGGCCAGCGCGTGCTCGCGGAGATCCTCTCCCGGCACCTCGGTCCGGAGATCCAGATCAACGCCATGGCCCCGGGGCCCGTGGACGGCGTGCGCCTGCGCGGCCAGCCCGGCGCGCCCGGGCTCTTCGATCGCCGGGGTCGGTTGATCCTCGAGAACATCCGGCTCACGCAGGTGCACACGGCGGCGCTCGCCATGCTCGAGGCGGGCGAGCCGAAGGAGCACCTCCTCGCCCTCGCCTGCAACTCCATCGAGGAGCTCGCCCAGCGTCCCGATGCGTCGAAGCCCCTGCGCCGGCTGCTCGTGCAGGTCGGCGAGGGGAACCCGGACGCGAGCTCCTCGCGCTGGCTCCTGAGCGCGAGCCTCGCGCCCAAGCTCATGAACCGCCTCGTCTCCGGCGGACTGCTCGAGCCCGAGGACGCGGAGCGCTTCCTCGACGCCTTCGTCTCGCCGCCCTCCCCCTTCTTCGCGGAGAAGGACGTCAAGCGCCAGGCGGAGAAGATCGGCGCCGACATCCTCGCGCGGCTGCATCTGCACAAGATGCCCACGGACGAGCAGGTGGCCCTCTCGACGGTCTTCAGCCTCGCCGACGAGATCGTCAGCGGCGAGACCTTCCACCCCTCCGGCGGCCTGAAGTTCGACCGCTCCGTGACCGAGGGCGAGCTCCTCCTGCCGCCCGGGAAGGAGGAGCTCGCGGCGCTCGCGGGCCGCCACGTGCTGCTCATCGGCGACGCCATGCGCCACGAGCTCACGGAGGTCGCCCACGGCTTCATCGACAACGGCGTCCGGAAGATCACCCTGCTCACGCGCGACGAGGACGCGGCCGGCGAGATCCGCCACGGCATCGAGCGCGGCGACGGCGTGGACCTCGCGGCCTTCGCCGTGGGCGACGACCTGGAGGGCGGGATCGGCCGCGTGCTCCGGGAGCGGGGACGCTTCGACGTCGTCGTGAACACGCCCTTCGTGCGCCTGCCCCTGAACGCGCTCGCGGCGGAGCCCGGGGAGAACTGGGAGCACGTGCTCTCCCGCGACCAGTTCGCCGCGGTCGTGCACGACCACCTGACGCACCACTTCCGCGTGGCGCGCCTGGCCGCCCTCGTGCCCCGCTGCCAGATCGTGCTGGTGACGCCCGACACCTCGCGGGCGTCCACGCGCGAGGAGTTCGCCCTCGCGCTCTTCGTGAAGAACTCGCTCCACGCCTTCACGGTCACCCTGGGCGTGGAAGGGGAGCGCCTGCCGACGGTGCCGGCCGTGAACCAGGTGCAGCTCACGCGCCGGGCCCGGACGGAAGAGCCCGGAACGGAGCAGGAGGTGGCCGAGGAGCTCAAGCGCCTCGTCTACGCCGTGCTCCAGTGCTCCGTGCCGGCGCCGAGCCCCCAGGAGAGCCGCTACCGCTCGCGGATCTTCCGGGGCAACGCGGTCACGGTCTGACCGGACCCGGACGCGGCCGCGACGGAATCCCCGTCGCGGCCGCCGCTCTCCCGCACCTCAGCCGAGGCTCTCCTCCAGCCGGTCGCAGAAGGTCTCGATCACCTGCACCCGGGCGTGCCGCTTGTCGTCCGCGGCGACCAGGGTCCAGGGCGCGAACTCCGTGCTCGTGCGCGCGAGCATCTCGTTCACGGCCTCCTCGTAGGCGGGGCGCTGCTCCCGGTTGCGCCAGTCCTCGTCGGTGATCTTGTACATCTTCCAGGGCGTCGCCTCCCGGGAGCGGAAGCGCTCGAGCTGCTCCTCCGGGCTCACGTGCAGCCAGAACTTCACGAGCACGGTGCCGTGGTCGACGAGCTGCTCCTCGAAATCGTTGATCTCGAGATAGGCGCGCTGCCATTCGTGCCGCGAGGCAAATCCCTCGACGCGCTCGACGAGCACCCGCCCGTACCAGGAGCGGTCGTAGAGGACCATGTACCCGCGCATGGGCAGGTGCCGCCAGAAGCGCCAGAGGTAGTGGTGCGCGAGTTCCTCGTCGGTCGGTGCCCGGACGGAGATGGTCCGATAGAGCCGCGCGTCCATGGCCCGGGTGAGGCGGCGGATCGCGCCGCCCTTCCCGGCCGCGTCCCAGCCCTCGAAGACCCCCACGACGTGTCGCTGCTTCCGGTGGAACGCCCAGGCGAGGCGGTAGAGCCGGTCCTGCGCCTTCCGGAGCCGCTCGCGGTAGCCGTCCCGGTCGAGCGACTGGCGGAGGTCGATGTGCTCGAGGAGCGTGGGCTGCGGTCCCGGCATGGGCGGACGGACGAGCTCCGGGGGCTCCGAGCCGACCCGGGACTCGGTCTCGGCGAGCCGCCGTTCCAGGAGTTCGAGAAGGATCTGGCCGGCACGCAGGTCCCGGTAGTTTCCGTCCGATGCCTCGATCACGTGCCAGGGCGAATGGCCGCTGTCCGTGAGACGGATGGCCCGTTCCCCCGCGCTCCGCAGCCGGGGAAGGGCCTCCTCCACCTCGTCGAGACGCTTTTCCACGGCCTTGCGCTTGTAGCCCCGGGCCTTGAGATCCGCCTTCAGCCGATTGCGCTGCAGCGTCGTCGCCAGGTGGAACCAGAGCTTGACGACGAGAGCGCCGTCCTCCACGAGCATGCGCTCGACGAACTCGATCCGGCGCAGGGCCGCGTCGAAGCCCGCGGCGTCCAGGCGTTCGGCCACGCGATCCAGGACCGGCCGCGTGTACCAGGAGCCGAAGAACACCGCGACGGACCCCCGCGGCGGCAGCGCGCGCCAGAACCGCCACCAGCGCGGTCGGTTCCGCTCCTCGTCGGTCTCGTCCCAGAACGCCCGAACGTCCACGCCGCGCGTGTCGAGCCACTCCGTGAGTCGATCGACCACCCGACCGCGGCCAGCGCCTTCGGTGCCCGCGACGATCACGATCACCGGCACGCGGGCGTCGCGGGCCCGGAACTGGGCGTCGAGGAGCCGCGTGCGCAGGTCCTCCTCGAGTGCCTCGAAGGTGTCGTCGTCGACGCTGCGGCCGACCTCCGCGACTTCGAACATGGCCCCCTCAGCGCCCCCCGAGATAGTCGAGCGTGAGCGCCGTCATCGCCGTGACGCCGACGGGCAGCGCGCGCTCGTCCGCGTAGAAGCGGGGCGAGTGGTTCGGATGCACGAGGCTCGGATCCTCCGGCGCCACGCCGAGGAAGAAGAACAGCCCCGGCACTTCCTCGGCGAAGTAGGAGAAGTCCTCGGCGCCGGTGATCCGCGGCGACTCGGAGTAGCCCTCGCCGGCGACGCGCCGCAGCGTGGGCTCCATGCGCTCCACGAGGGCCGGATCGTTGCGCGTGACCGGATAGCCGAGATCGATGTCCACCTCCGCGCTGGCGCCGGCGCTCGCGGCGATCTGCTCCGCCGTGCGGGCCACGCGCTCGTGGATCTGC
>JAZBPF010000088.1:0-6546 GCA_036351515.1 Pseudomonadales bacterium
GCGGTGAGATCCACGGGGAAGCCGTAGGTGTCGTAGAGCCGGAAGACCACCTCGCCGGGGATCGTCGTGCCCTCGAGTTCGGCCACCTCGGCCTCGAGCACCTCCATGCCGGCACCGAGCGTGCGCGCGAACTGGTCCTCCTCGCCGCGGAGCACGCGCTGCACGTGCTCCGTCTGCCGCGCGAGCTCCGGATAGGCCTCCCCCATCTCGGCCACGAGGTCGGGGACGAGGCGGTGGAAGAAGGGTTCCGTGCGGCCGAGCTTGTGGCCATGGCGCAGGGCCCGGCGCACGATGCGCCGGAGCACGTAGCCGCGCCCCTCGTTGCCCGGGAGCACGCCGTCCGCGACGAGGAACGCGCTGGAACGGATGTGGTCGGCGATCACCCGCAGCGACGCGGCCGTGGCCGGATCGCTGCCCTCGATGCCGGTCTCGCGCGCGACCGCGGCGATCAGGTTCCGGAACAGGTCGATGTCGTAGTTGCTGTGCACACCCTGGAGCACGGCCGCGACGCGCTCGAGGCCCATCCCGGTGTCGACGCTCGGCTTCGGCAGCGGCGTCATGGTGCCGTCGGCGGCGCGCTCGAACTGCATGAACACGAGATTCCAGATCTCGACGTAGCGGTCGCCGTCCTCCTCGGGGGTCCCGGGGGGACCGCCCGCGACCTCGGGACCGTGGTCGTAGAAGATCTCGGAGCAGGGACCGCAGGGCCCCGTGTCACCCATGGCCCAGAAGTTGTCCTTGTCCCCCATGCGCGTGACCCGGTCCGCCGGGACGCCGATCTCGTCGACCCAGATGCGCTCGGCCTCGTCGTCGCTGTCGTGCACGGTCACCCAGAGGCGCTCGGCCGGCAGTCCGAAGCGCTCCGTGAGCAGCGTCCAGGCGAAGCGGATCGCATCGGCCTTGAAGTAGTCGCCGAAGGAGAAGTTGCCGAGCATCTCGAAGAAGGTGTGATGCCGGGCCGTGTAGCCGACGTTCTCGAGATCGTTGTGCTTGCCGCCGGCGCGCACGCAGCGCTGCGCCGTCGTGGCGCGGACGTAGGGGCGGCTCTCGCGACCGGTGAACACGTCCTTGAACTGGACCATGCCGGCATTCGTGAACAGGAGCGTGGGATCGTCCGCGGGCACGAGGGGGCTCGACGGCACGACCGTGTGGCCCTGCTCGGCGAAGAATTCGAGAAAGCTGCGGCGGATCTCTGCGCTCTTCATCACGGCTCCGGTTCGCGGGCGCCTCCTGGGAAAGGGTGAGTCAGGGTCCACCCGGCACGCGCGGCGAGCCCCCGGCACGGGCCGGCGACGCGTCGCGTCGAGCGGGGACGACCCGTCGCGGACGCCGACGGGTCGGGCGGATCGTGCCTGAACCGGCGAAGTATACGGGATCGGCGTTTCGACGCCGAGCGGGGCGTCAGCGCCGGTCGTGGGGAGGCGGGCCGAGGCGGCGACGGACGAGGCCCTCGGGGAAGCCGCGGCCCGCGAGGAAACGGGCCCGCCGGGCCCATTCGCGGCCGTCCGCCGGCGGCGCCTCGCCGAAGCGCCGGAGCACGAGCGCGTCGAGCTCCTCCGCCCAGCTCCCCTCGTCCGCGGGAAGGGCGTCTTCGGCGAGTTCCAGGTCGAGGCCGGCGGCGGCCAGGTCCCGGCGGATGCGAAGCGGTCCGTGCCCCCGCGCGAGGGCGCCGCGCACGAGCGCCTCGGCGCGCCGCGCATCGGACTGCAGGCCCGACGCGGCGAGCTCGTCGATCACGGCGTCGAGCGCGGCGCGGACCTCGCCACCGAAGCGACGCTCGAGCTTCGTGCGCAGCTCCCGGCGGCTGTGTTCGCGCCGGGCCAGGAGGCCGATGCAGGCCTCCCGGAGGGCCGCGGGATCCGCCGGGACGTCGGAGGCGCGAGGGATCAGTAGCTCTCCTCGGCTTCCCGATCGGAGGCGACGTCGACCTCGTCCTCGGTGGCGGAACCGGGCAGCAGCTCGGCGCGGATCCGCCGCTCGATCTCCTGGGCCACCTCCGGATGCTCGGCGAGGAAGTCGGCGGCGTTCTTCTTGCCCTGGCCGATCTTGTCGCCCTCGTAGGCGTACCAGGCGCCGGACTTGTCGACGATGCCCTGCTTCACGCCGAGGTCGATGACCTCGCCCATGCGGAAGATGCCGCGGCCGTAGAGCACCTGGAACTCGGCCTGCCGGAAGGGCGGCGCGACCTTGTTCTTCACGACCTTCACCCGCGTCTCGTTGCCGGTCACCTCGTCGCCTTCCTTCACGGCGCCGATGCGGCGGATGTCGAGGCGCACGGAGGCGTAGAACTTCAGGGCGTTGCCGCCGGTGGTGGTCTCCGGGGAGCCGAACATCACCCCGATCTTCATGCGGATCTGGTTGATGAAGATCACCAGGGTGTTCGAATTCTTGATGTTCGCCGTCATCTTGCGCAGCGCCTGGCTCATGAGCCGCGCCTGCAGGCCGACGTGCGAATCCCCCATCTCGCCCTCGATCTCCGCCTTCGGCGTGAGCGCCGCCACGGAGTCGACGACGACCACGTCCACGGCGCCGGAGCGCACGATCATGTCGCAGATCTCGAGGGCCTGTTCCCCCGTGTCCGGCTGCGAGACGAGCAGGTCCTCGGTGTTCACGCCGAGGCGCTCGGCGTAGACCGGGTCGAGGGCGTGCTCGGCGTCGATGAAGGCGCAGGTGCCGCCCAGCTTCTGGGCCTCGGCGATGACCTGGAGCGTGAGCGTGGTCTTGCCCGAGGACTCGGGGCCGTAGATCTCGACGATGCGGCCCCGCGGCAGGCCGCCGACGCCGAGGGCGACGTCGAGACCGAGGGAGCCGGTGGAGATCGCCGGCACGTTCACCTGCTCGCGATCGCCGAGGCGCATCATGGAGCCCTTGCCGAACTGGCGCTCGATCTGCGAGAGCGCCGCCGAGAGCGCCTTCTCCCTGTTCGCGTTGTCCTGAGCCATGCTCGCTCCTTCCCGGGGGAAACTGTATGGATGGACAGTAGCACGCCGCCGGGGACGCGGGAAGACCGCGGGCGTGCGCCGGGGCCGATTCTAGCGTGGGCGGAAGCCCGCCCGCAGGTGCGAGGGCGCCGGAGGGGCCCCGCCGGAGCCCCACCCGGCGCGAGGCGGGGCCCGCCGATGCCCGGGCCGCCGCTTCAGGCGTCGGCGCCCGGCCCCACGCAGGCGAGGGCCCCCTCCAGGGCCCGGGCGACCGCCGCGGCCCGCACCGCCGCCCGATCTCCCTCGAAGCGCTCCACCGCGACCCGGGTGCGGGCGTCCGCGAGCGCCCAGGCGAACCAGACCGTGCCCACGGGCTGGAGGACCTCGCCGCCGGCCGGGCCGGCGATCCCCGTGACCGAGACCGCGAGGTCGACCCCCGTCACCCGCCGGGCCCCCTCGGCCATGGCGCGCGCCACCGGTTCGCTCACGGCGCCGTGGCGCTCGAGCAGCTCCGCGGGCACGCCGAGAAGCCGTTCCTTGGCGACGAGGGCGTAGGTGACGAGGCCCGCCCGGAACCAGGCGGAACTCCCGGGGACGTCCGTGCAGACCCAGGC
The DNA here is from genome assembly GCA_036351515.1 of Pseudomonadales bacterium. Taxonomy (GTDB): domain Bacteria; phylum Pseudomonadota; class Gammaproteobacteria; order Pseudomonadales; family Azotimanducaceae; genus JAZBPF01. The sequence continues at coordinate 3,536 of JAZBPF010000088.1, forward strand.
CACGCCGCCGCCGGTGCAGGACTCGGCGGTGGCGAAGGTGCGCCCCGCCTCCCGGAGCCGCTCGCCGAGGCGGACCGCCGCCGCGCGGGCGGCGTCGAGGCCGTCGTCGTGCTCGACCATGCCCGCGCTCCCCCTCGGTTGACGCTGTGAAGCACCCGGTGCTTCACTGCCGCGCTTCATGGTAACGGGCACGGTCCCCGCCGGCATGACCCCGAGCGCGCCCGCCTCCCCTAGCGCCTCCGGCGCGACCCACACGCCCATGATGCAGCAGTACCTGCGCATCAAGGCGGACCATCCGGACACCCTGCTCTTCTACCGCATGGGGGACTTCTACGAGCTCTTCTACGACGACGCGCGCCGCGCCGCCGAGCTCCTGGACATCACGCTCACGCACCGGGGCCAGTCCGCCGGCGCCCCGATCCCCATGGCCGGCGTCCCCTACCACTCCGTGGACGGCTACCTCGCGCGCCTCGTGCGCCTCGGCGAGTCCGTGGCGATCTGCGAGCAGATCGGCGACCCGGCGACGAGCAAGGGCCCCGTCGAGCGGCGCGTGCAGCGCGTGGTCACGCCGGGCACGCTCACGGACGAGACGCTCCTCGAGGAACGGCGGGACACGCTCCTGCTCGCGGTGGCCGCCACCGCCGTCGGGGACCGTCCCGCCTGGGGCCTCGCCTGGCTGGACCTCGCCGCGGGCCGCTTCTGCGTGAACGAGGTCGCCGGCACGGACGCCCTCGCCGCCGAACTGGAACGGCTCCGGCCCGCCGAGGTGCTCGTCGCCGAGGACGCCCCCGTTCCGGCGCCCCTCGGCGGCCGCCGCGGCCTGCGCGCGCGCCCGCCCTGGGCCTTCGACGTCGCCGCCGGCCGCGACGCGGTGCTCGCCCAGCTCGGCACCCGCGACCTCGCCGGCTTCGACTGCGAGGATCTCGGGCCCGCTCTCGGCGCCGCCGGCGCGCTCCTCGACTACGCCCGCGAGACCCAGCGCGGCGCCCTGCCCCACGTGCGCAGCCTGCGTCGGGAACGCGCCGACGAGGCGGTGATCCTCGACGCCGCGAGCCGGCGCAACCTCGAGATCGACCGCCAGCTCGACGGCGGCCGGGAACGGACCCTGCTGGGCGTCCTCGACCGCACGGCCACGGCCATGGGCAGTCGCCTCCTGGCCCGGCGGCTGCACCGGCCGCTCCGGGACGTGGCGCGGATCCGGGCCCGCCAGGGCGGTGTGGCCGAACTCCTGGAGCGCTGGCAGGACGGTCCCGTGCACGACTGCCTGCGCCGCGTCGGCGACGTCGAGCGCATCCTCGCGCGCGTCGCCCTGCGCTCCTCGCCGCCGCGGGACCTCGCCCGGCTGCGCGACGCCCTCGGGGTCCTGCCGGAGCTGCAGACGCGGCTGGCGGAGCTCGAGGCGCCGGAGCTCGCCCGGGTCGCGCGGGAGATCGGCACCCATCCGGAGCTGCACGCGCTCCTCGCCGGCGCCATCGTCGAGCAGCCGCCGGTGGTGCTCCGGGACGGCGGCGTCGTCGCCCCGGGCCACGACGCCGAGCTCGACGAGCTCCGCAGCCTGTCGGAGGACGCGGGCAGCTGGCTCGTGGACCTCGAGGCCCGGGAGCGGGAGGCGACGGGACTCGCCACGCTCAAGGTCGGCTACAACCGGGTCCACGGCTACTACCTCGAGACGAGCCGGAAGGAGGCGGCGCAGGCGCCGGCGGCCTGGGTGCGCCGGCAGACCCTGAAGAACGTCGAGCGCTTCGTGACCCCGGAGCTGAAGGCCTTCGAGGACAAGGTGCTCTCGGCCCGCAGCCGCGCCCTCGCCCGGGAGAAGGCGCTCTACGACGCGCTCCTGGAGACCCTCGGCGAGGCGCTGGCGCCCCTGCAGCGCACGGCGAGGGCGCTGGCCGAACTGGACGTGCTCGCCTGCCTCGCCGAGCGCGCCCGGAGCCTCGACCTCGTCGCACCGGAGCTCACGGAGACGCCCGGCATCGCCATCGAGGGAGGCCGCCACCCGGTGGTGGAGGCGGCCTCCGACGGCCCCTTCGTCCCCAACGACGTCCGCCTCGGGGAGGGCCGCCGGATGCTGGTGGTCACGGGGCCGAACATGGGCGGCAAGTCGACCTTCATGCGCCAGACGGCCCTCGTGGTGCTCCTCGCCTGGACCGGGAGCTTCGTGCCGGCGCGGCGCGCGCGCATCGGTCCGGTGGACCGCATCTTCACGCGCATCGGCGCCTCCGACGACCTCGCCGGCGGCCGCTCGACCTTCATGGTGGAGATGACCGAGACCGCGGCGATCCTCAACAGCGCCACGGCCGACTCCCTCGTGCTCATGGACGAGATCGGTCGCGGCACCTCGACCTTCGACGGCCTGTCCCTCGCCTGGGCCTGCGCGGAGCACATCGCCCGCGAGGTCGGTGCCTTCACGCTCTTCGCCACCCACTACTTCGAGCTCACGGCGCTCGCGGAGACGAGCCCGGGCGTCGCCAACGTCCACCTCGCCGCCCGGGAACACGAGGGCCGGATCGTCTTCCTGCACCAGGTCGAGGAGGGCCCCGCGAGCCAGAGCTACGGCCTGCAGGTGGCCCGGCTCGCGGGCGTACCGGAGCCGGTGATCGAGGCGGCGCGGATCCGGCTCCGGCGCCTCGAGGAGGAGAGCGTGGCCCGGGAGCAGGGTACCTCGCCGAGCCAGGCGGACCTGTTCGCGCATCCGGAGGCCCCGGAGCCGGCGCCCGAGGCGGCCCCGGACCCGCTGCGCCGCTGCCTCGCGGAGGTGGACCCGGACGCGCTCACGCCGCGGGCCGCCCTCGACCTCGTCTACCGGCTGCGCTCCCTGGCGGAGGACTGACGGCCCGGCGGCGCGGAATAGCCGCTCCCGGCGTCATCACGGCTTCACGCATCTCCCCGGCTCCCCTAGAATCCCGGGCCGACCCGGGCAGCGATGGGACCCGCGATCCATGACCTTCGTCGTCGGCGAGAACTGCATCAAGTGCAAGCACACGGACTGCGTGGAAGTCTGTCCCGTGGAC
>JAZBPF010000089.1:0-2327 GCA_036351515.1 Pseudomonadales bacterium
CGGGGTCCGCCTTGCGCGCCGGCGCCACGTCGGAGTGCCCGACCACCCGCCAGGGCTCGATGTCGGGGTTCCGGGCCAGGATGTCCCGCGCGAGCGCCAGCACCGCCTCGAGCTGCGCCTCCGGATAGGGCAGGAACCGGCAGACCTCGTCCTCCGGCCCGGCGGGCTCGACCACACCCGGCGCAGGCTCGCAGCGCGAGACGTTGACGATCTCGATGCCGATGGAACTGTTGTTCAGCGCCGTCTCCCCGTCCCAGCTGCTCGCTCCCGCGTGCCAGGCGCGACGCGCCTCCGGCACGAGCCGGTGCACCACCACGCGCTCGCGCCCCCAGGTCGGATCTCCCGGCTCCGGCACGAGGTAGTGCGCGCTCACCGGATAGGCCGTCGGCTCCGTGAGCAGGCGCCGCGCCTCCGCGTAGTTCTCGGAGGTGAAGTGCAGGACCAGCTGGCGGATGCGGCTGCCCTGGTTCTCCGAGGGAACCGACGTGAGCGCGTAGGGGCTGCACGCGCCGAGCACGCACGCGAGGGTCAGCGCGCCGGCGGCCCGCAGAAGAACGCTGGAAGACACCGATGCCGCCTCCGTTCCGGGAACGGAGGCAGCATGGCGAGCCGGTCTCAGAAGGTCCAGACGACCCCGGCGGAGACGAGGTAGACGTCCTCGGCCGTGCCGATGTCGAAGACCTCGTACTCGGCACGGACCGACAGGGAGCCGAGGCCGAAGCGCGCACCCAGGCCCCAGGCGAGATCCTCGCCGTCGTCCCCCGCATCGAAGTCGCCGCCGGAGAGCTCCGCGTCCCAGGCGATGTAGCCGAGCTTCGCGAAGAGCCCGATCGGCCCGACGTCGAAGCCGGCCACGCCGAAGGCGTCCCAGCCGTCGATGTCGAGATCGACGCCGCCGCCCGAGGGGCTGCCGAGGTTCACGTAGCCCGCCTCGACGCCGAGGTCCAGGAGCAGCAGGTCCACGTTCACCCCGCCGAAGGCCTTCCAGCCGAGGTCGTTCTCGTCGAGGGAGAAGGCGTCCGGGTCGACGCCGTCGCCGACGTCCGCCTGGACCGTGGCGCTGCCGAGGCTGCCGCCGAGGTAGATCCCCGTGTCCGCATCGGCGGGCACGGCGAGGAGGCCGGAGAGCACGAGGCCGAGGAGCGGGAATGCGCGCATGGGAGGTTCCTCCGGAACGAGGGCGGTGTCCGTCCGCCCGTCGCTGCGAGGCTAGCCCTTCGGCGACGGCTCTGCCGCAGGGAGGCGCCCGTTCCGAGCGGTTCACCCCCCATTCAGCGCCCCCGCACGACACTGACCGCGACGCCACAGGAAGGAGAGTCGCCATGATCCGCGCAACGCTGCTTCTGCTGCTCCTGCCGCTCGCGACCGCCCCCGCCCACGGCTGGGACGACCGCACCCGCGCGGCGGTCGGCGCCGGCGTCGGCGCCGCCGTCGGGGCGGCCATCGGCGGCGAACTCGGCGGCCGGGACGGCGCCGTGCTCGGCGGGGCCGTGGGCGGTGCCGTCGGCGCCGCGGTGGCCACGGACGACCGACGCGACCGGCACCTCCGCCACCGCGACGCTCGCGACTGGGACGATCGTCGCTGGGACGATCGCCGCTGGAACGACCGGGATCGGCGCCGGGGCCGCGATCGGGACCGGGACGACCGGGACGACCGGGACGACTGGGACGACTGGGACGACCGGCACCATCGTCCGGTCCGGGGCCGCGGCCACCGCGACTTCTGCCCGCCCGGCCACGCCCGGAAGGGCCGCTGCTGATCGTCGGAGCGCGCCCGGTGCGGTGGCGCCGGGCGCGCCGAACCTGCTACACCTTCTCCCCGATGCCGGAGGACGGGGGAAGGTCCGGCCATGACCGCCGAGCACGCCTGGCGGCAGCTCGCCTTCGACGACTTCGATCGTCTCCTCGACGCCCTGCGTGCCCGCGGCTTCCGGCCGGTGGGTCCGCAGGAGCACGACGGCGCCCTCGTGCTCACGGAACTGGAGGCCGCCGCGGCGCTCCCCTGGGGGGTGCGCGACGAGCAGGGCCCGGGCCGCTACCGGCTCGGCCCGGGCGATGCCGGCGCCTTCGGGCACAACGCCACCGCAGGCAGCTGGAAGACCTACCTGCGCCCACCCGAGCGCACGCTGTTCACCTGCGGCCCCGATCTCATCGCCCGCGAGGGCGCCGTGGACACCGGACCCTTCGCCTTCGTCGGCGTGCGCGCCTGCGATCTCGCGGCGATGGGCGTCCTCGACCGGGCCGTGGGGCCCGTCGACGGCGCCTTCCGGCGCACGCGGGACGACGCCCTCCTCGTCGCCGTGCAGTGCCGCACCGCCGCCGCCACC
>JAZBPF010000090.1:0-2511 GCA_036351515.1 Pseudomonadales bacterium
CCCAGGCCCATGACCACGCTGTTCGTCGCTCCGGCGCTCGTCATCGCAGCTTCAGCGTCGACAGGCCGGCGAGCACGAGCACGAAGGTGATGATCCAGAAGCGGACGATCACCCGCGGCTCGGGCCAGCCCTTGAGTTCGAAGTGGTGGTGCAGCGGCGCCATGCGGAAGATGCGCCGCCCCGTGAGCCGGTAGGACAGGACCTGGAGGATCACGGAGACGGTCTCGAGCACGAAGACGCCGCCCATGACGAAGAGCACGATCTCCTGCCGGATCACCACCGCCACGAGACCGAGGGCCGCGCCGAGCGCCAGCGCCCCCACGTCGCCCATGAACACCATGGCCGGATAGGTGTTGAACCAGAGGAAGCCGATGCCCGCCCCGACGATGGCCCCGCAGAACACGCCCATCTCGCCGACGCCGGCGACGTAGGGGATCTGCAGGTAGTCGGCGAAGTTCACGTTGCCCGTGGCGTAGGCCATGACGCCGAGGGCACCCGCGACCATGACCGTCGGCAGGATCGCGAGGCCGTCGAGGCCGTCCGTGAGGTTCACGGCGTTCGAGCTGCCCACGATCACGAAGTAGGTGAGCACCACGTAGAAGACGCCGAGGTCGATCGCCACGGCCTTGAAGAAGGGCACGATGAGCTGCGTCTCGATCGGCGCCTCGGCGGAGAGGAAGAGGAACAGCGCCACCGCGAGGCCCGTCACGGACTGCCAGAAGTACTTCCACCGCGCCGGCAGGCCGCGCGGATCGCGCTCGATCACCTTGCGCCAGTCGTCGACCCAGCCGATCGCCCCGAAGGCGAGGATGACGAGCATGGCGAGCCAGACGAAGCGGTTGGACAGATCGCCCCAGAGAAGCGTCGAGGCGAGGATCGCGACGATGATGAGCGCGCCGCCCATGGTCGGCGTGCCGGCCTTGGAGAGGTGGCTCTCGGGCCCGTCGGCGCGCACCGCCTGGCCGATCTGCCGCGTGGACAGGCGCCGGATCATCACGGGGCCGACGAGCAGCGACAGGGCGAGCGCGGTGAGGACGCCGAGGATCGTGCGCAGCGTGATGTACTGGAACACGGCGAAGCCGGGATCCAGCGCGATCAGGCGTTCGGCGAACCAGAGCAGCATCGGTCTCGCTCTCCCCCTTCCCCGGCCGCGACTCAGGCGCCCGCCGCCCGGCGGGAAGCATCCCCGCCGGCCGCCGCGAGCAGCGTCCGGACCGTCTCGGCGTCGCTGTAGTGCACGCGGCCGGCCGGTCCGTCCTGGTAGGTCTCGTGCCCCTTGCCGGCGACGAGCACCACGTCGCCGTCCCGCGCCTCGTCACAGGCCGTCGCCACGGCCCGGCGGCGGTCGCGCTCGACCCGGACGGCCCCCGGCGCGGCGAAGCCGGCGAGGATGTCCGCCACGATGCGGTCGCCGTCCTCGCCGCGCGGGTTGTCGTCGGTGACGATCACCCGGTCCGCGCCGGCCTCGGCGGCGCGGGCCATCTCCGGACGCTTGCCCGGGTCGCGCTCGCCGCCGCAGCCGAAGACGCAGTGCACGCGCCCCGGGAAGTGCGCGCGCAGCACCGCGAGCGCGCGGGCGAGCGCGTCCGGCGTGTGCGCGTAGTCCACGACCACCGTGAAGCCCGCGGGGTGAGCGAAGGTCTGCAGCCGACCCGGGACCGGCGCCACGTCCCCCGCCTCGAGGAGCGCCTCGAGCGGTTCGCCGAGCGCGGCGAGGAGCGTCACGGCCCCGAGGAGGTTCGAGAGCGAGTAGTCCCCGAGCAGGCGCGTGCGCAGCACCCCCTCGCCCCAGACGGAGCGCACCCGGGCGCGGGTTCCGTCCGGTCCGTGCTCGAGCCCGTCCAGATGCAGCGCAGCCCCGCGGTCCTCGAGGGAGAAGTCGAAGACCTCCACCGCCGTCGGGATGCGGTCACGCAGGCCGCGGGTGAAGGCGTCGTCGCGGTTCAGCGCCGCCACCTCGAGGCCGGGGACGAGGAACAGCTTCCGCTTGGCCTCGCCGTAGGCCTCCATGGTGCCGTGGTAGTCGAGATGGTCCCGGGACAGGTTCGTCATGAGCGCGCCCCGGAAGGCGACGCCGGAGACGCGCTCCTGATCGAGGGCGTGGGAGGAAACCTCCATGGCCACCCAGCGCGCGCCGGCGTCCCGCATCCAGGCGAGGGACGCCTGCACCGTGACCGGATCCGCCGTGGTCAGGCCCGTGCCGTGCAGGCGCCCGGGGAAACCGTTGCCGAGGGTCCCGCAGACGGCGGCGCGGTGACCGAGGCGTTCCAGCAGCTCCGCGAGGTGGAAGGTGCAGGAGGTCTTCCCGTTCGTGCCCGTGACCCCGAGGACGTTCAGGGTCCGCGAGGGGTCGTCGAACCAGGCCCCCGCGACGCGACTGACGGACGCACCGAGGCGCTCCACGCCCACCACGGGCACGGGGCCGGCGGCGGCCCGGTCGGCCTCCGTGACGCCGCCGTCCACGCACAGGGCGGCGGCGCCGCGGGCCACGGCGTCGGCGAGATGGCGGCG
>JAZBPF010000091.1:0-4379 GCA_036351515.1 Pseudomonadales bacterium
CTGGACGCCCCCGGCGCCCGGGAGGATCACGGCTTCGAGGCCCTCTGCACCGCGCTGCTCGTCGCCCGCGTGTGCACGGGCGCCGTGGCCGCCTCGTCCGCCGCGCGCCTGCGCTTCTCCCTGGAACGGGTCTCCGCCGACGAGCTCGTCGCCCTGGACGACCGCCCGGAACCGGACGTGGAGGAGGAGGCACAGGAGGACGAGGCGAGCGGAACGCTCCGGACCCGCCTGCCGGACGCCGTGGCCCGCACCGTGACCCTGAGCGCCTGTGCCCGGGAGGGCACGCTCGCGGTGGGTGCGGCGGCGCTGCAGGCCTGCGGCGACCCCGCCATGCTCGTCGCGCACCGCATCGAGTCGCCCGCCCTGCGGGCCGCCGGCGGCGACGGCACGGCCTGGCTGGTCGCCGGCGTCCAGCCGCCGGCGGCGCAGCGCCTCGACCGTCAGGTGGAACGGATCCTCGCCGAGGACGAGGCGGCCGCCGGCGAGGACGAGGACGACGAGGCGGAGCCCGCGCCCTCCCGGTGAGGGCTCAGCCGACCACCTCGACCCGGTCGACCTTCTGGAAGCCGCGGGGCAGGCGGTTGCTGCGCCGGGCCCGCTCGCCCCGATAGGCGTCGAGGTCCCCGGTCTTCAGCCGCAGGTAGCGCTGGCCCGCGTGCACGACCAGCTCGCCCTCCGGCGGCACCGCGACCACGGCGAGCAGCGCCTCCTCGCCCGCCTCGAAGGCCGACTTCGGCACGCTCAGGATCTTGTTGCCCTTGCCGCGCGCCAGCTCCGGCAGCTCGGTCACCGGGAACACGAGCATGCGCCCGGCGGTGGAGACGGCCACCAGCAGATCCCGCTCCGGATCGCCGACGATCCGCGGCGGGAGCACGGCCGCGCCCTTCGGCAGCGTGAGCACCGCCTTCCCCGTGCGGTTCTTGCTGACGAGCTCCTCGAGGCGCGCGACGAAGCCGTAGCCCGCCGAGGAGGCGACGAGGACCGCGGTGCGCGCCCCGCCCATGACCACGCCGGCGAAGCCCGCGCCGGAAGGCGGACTCAGGCGCCCGGTGAGCGGCTCGCCCTGCCCCCGCGCCGAGGGCAGCGTGTGGGGTGCGAGCGAGTAGGCGCGCCCCGTGGTGTCGAGGAACACGAGCGCGTCGTTGCTGCGGCCCCGGGCGAGCTGGCCGAAGCCGTCGCCGGTGCGGTAGGCGAGCTCCCGGGGATCGATCTCGTGCCCCTTCGCCGACCGCACCCAGCCCTTCTCGGAGAGGATCACCGTGATCGGCTCCGTGGAGAGCAGGTCCTCCTCGGCGAAGGCGCGCGCCTCCTCCCGCTCCACGAGGGGCGAGCGGCGGTCGTCGCCGTGCTCCTCCGCGACCTCCTTCAGTTCCCGGACCAGGAGCGTGCGCAGACGCCGATTGGACCCGAGCGTACGGGCGAGGTCGTCCTGCTCCGCCTCGAGGGATTCCTTCTCGCCCTGGATGCGGATCTCCTCCAGCCGCGCCAGCTGGCGGAGCCGGAGTTCGAGGATCGCGTTCGCCTGCAGCTCCGTGAGCGCGAAGCGCTCCATGAGCGCCTCCCGCGGCTTCTCCGCCTCGCGGACGATGCGGATGACCTCGTCCACGTTGAGGTAGGCGACGAGCAGCGCGTCGAGCACGTGCAGACGCTCGGCGATGCGGTCCAGGCGGAACTGGATGCGGCGGCGCACGGTCTCGCGCCGGAAGGCGAGCCAGTCCGTGAGGATCGCGTGCAGGCCGCGCACGCCGGGCCGGCCGTCGAGGCCGATGCAGTTCAGGTTGACGCGGTAGCTGCGCTCGAGGTCCGTGGTCGCGAACAGGTGCGCCATGAGCCGGTCCGTGTCCACGCGGTTCGAGCGAGGCACCACGACGAGACGCGTGGGATTCTCGTGGTCGGACTCGTCGCGCAGGTCGACGACCATGGGCAGCTTCTTCGCCTGCATCTGCCCGGCGATCTGCTCGAGCACGCGCGCCGGCGACACCTGGTGCGGCAGCGCCGTGATCACGATCTCGCCCTGTTCGACGTGCCAGAGCGATCGCGCCCGGACGCTGCCGCGGCCCGTCTCGTAGAGCGCCCGCAGCTCCGCGCGGGGCGTGACGATCTCGGCTGCCGTCGGATAGTCGGGGCCGCGGACGTGCTCGAGGAGCGCGTCGAGGTCGGCCTCCGGTTCCTCGAGGAGGCGGATGCAGGCCGCGGCGATCTCCCGGGCGTTGTGCGGCGGGATGTCCGTGGCCATGCCCACGGCGATGCCCGTCACGCCGTTCAGGAGCAGCACCGGCAGGCGCGCCGGGAGCACCTTGGGCTCGTCGAGGGTGCCGTCGAAGTTCGCCACCCAGTCCACGGTCCCCTGACCGAGCTCGACGAGGAGCACCTCGGCGAAGCGCGCGAGGCGCGCCTCCGTGTAGCGCATGGCGGCGAAGGACTTGGGATCGTCCGGCGCGCCCCAGTTCCCCTGCCCGTCCACGAGCGGATAGCGATAGGAGAACGGCTGGGCCATGAGCACCATGGCCTCGTAGCAGGCGGAGTCGCCGTGCGGATGGAACTTGCCGAGCACGTCGCCGACCGTCCGCGCGGACTTCGCGTACTTCGCCGCCGCGTTCAGGCCGAGCTCGCTCATGGCGTAGACGATGCGCCGCTGCACGGGCTTCAGGCCGTCCCCCACGTGGGGCAGCGCGCGGTCGTTGATGACGTACATCGAGTAGTCGAGGTACGCCTTCTCCGTGTAGCGGCGCAGCGGGACGCGCTCGACGTCGCCGTCGCCGCCGACCACGGGGGTCTCTTCGCTCATGGGTCGTCCTCGCAGCGGTGGATCAGAGTCCGTGAAGCATCCGGACGCCGTCGCGAGCGTTCCGATCGGCGCCGCCCGCGGAACAGCGGAGAAGGCGTCCGGGGCGCGATCGCGGGAGCCTGCGGGCGCAGGGGACCGCCGCGGTCGCCACGGACGGCGCAGGCGGAGCCGCTTCCACGAGCGGCGCCGATCGGAGCGAGCGGCAGGCGGTGGATCTCTTCACGGACGCTCAGACTTCCAGGTCGGCCTGGTCGCCCTTCGCCTCGAGCCACGCGCGCCGGTCCCCGCTGCGCTTGCGCGCGAGGAGCATGTCCATGAGCTCGCGCGTCTCGGCGTCGGAGTCGATCGTGAGCTGGACCAGGCGCCGCGTGTCCCGGGCCATGGTGGTCTCGCGCAGCTGAATCGGGTTCATCTCGCCGAGCCCCTTGAAGCGCTGGACCGTGACCTTTCCTTTCTTCTTCTCGGCGGCGATCTGATCGAGGCGGCCCTGCTTCTCGTCGTCGTCGAGGGCGTAGTAGACGTCCTTGCCGACGTCGATGCGGTAGAGCGGCGGCATGGCCACGAACACGCGCCCGGCGCGCACGAGCGCCGGAAAGTGACGCACGAAGAGCGCGCAGAGGAGCGTCGCGATGTGCAGGCCGTCGGAGTCCGCGTCGGCGAGGATGCACACCTTCCCGTAGCGCAGCCCCGCCAGGTCCTCGCTGCCCGGGTCGACGCCGAGGGCCACGGCGATGTCGTGGACTTCCTGGTTCGCCAGCACCTCCTCCGGCGAGACCTCCCAGGTGTTCAGGATCTTCCCGCGCAGGGGCAGGATCGCCTGGAACTCCCGGTCCCGGGCCTGCTTGGCGGAGCCGCCGGCGGAATCCCCCTCGACGAGGAAGAGCTCGCCGCGGTCCGCGTCGGCGCCCACGCAGTCCGCGAGCTTGCCCGGCAGCGCCGGGCCCGAGGTGACCTTCTTCCGGGCGACCTTGCGCGCGGCCTGCACGCGGCGCTGGGCCGTGCGGATCGCGAGGTCCGCGATGCGCTCCGCCTCGTCCGTGTGCTGGTTCAGCCAGAGGCTGAAGGCGTCCCGCGCCACGCCGGAGACGAAGGCCGCGGCCTGCCGGGAGGAAAGGCGCTCCTTCGTCTGCCCGGAGAACTGGGGCTCGTGCATCTTCGCCGAGAGCACGTAGGCGCAGCGGTCCCAGAGGTCCTCCGGGGAGATCTTCAGCCCCCGGGGCAGCAGGTTGCGAAGCTCGCAGAACTCCCGGAGCGCCTCCGTGAGCCCCGTGCGCAGGCCCGCCACGTGGGTTCCCCCCTGGGGCGTGGGAATCAGGTTCACGTAGCTCTCGGTGACGAGATCGCCGCCCTCGGGGAGCCACTGCACGGCCCAGTCCACGGCTTCGTCGTTGCCCTCGCAGCCGTGACGGAAGGGCTCCGCGGGGAGCGTCTCGAACTCGCGCGTGGCCTCCGTGAGGTAGTCGCGCAGGCCGTCCTCGTAGTACCAGGTGACTTCCTCGGGCTCGCGTCCGGTCCGGCCCGGGAACACCACCTCGAGGCCCGGGCAGAGCACCGCCTTCGCGCGCAGCAGGTGCTTGAGGCGCGAGACGGA